>DASZPC010000700.1:0-8718 GCA_035550455.1 Chitinophagales bacterium
GGGGTAGTGCCCGAGGCCGCTATGCCCACCACAAAATCCTTGCTGCTTATATTATGTCCCACCAAATCGTTCCAGGCCTGGGTGGGGTTATCTTCGGCAAATTCAACGGCTTTGCGTATCGCCCCATCGCCACCGGCTATCAGGCCAACCACCAGGCCCTGCTCCACGCCAAAGGTAGGGGGGCATTCGCTGGCATCTAATATGCCCAGCCTGCCGCTGGTACCCGCACCTATATAAAACAACCTTCCGCCGCTAAGCATTTTATCGGTCACCGCATCCACCAAAGCCGCAATTTGCGGAATCGCCTTTTGCACCGCTAAAGCCACTTTTTGGTCTTCGGTATTCATATTTTCTAGCAGTTCGCCGGTGCCCATCTTCTCCAGGTGCCGGTAAAGGGAGGAAGTTTCTGTAATTTTCATTTTATTGGAAAACTAGTGCCAAAGTTAATTTTATTTTTGCCCCTCTAAATTGATGGAATGGAAAATAGCAGCGATAAGAATGCCCCCTATGTGTACCGAACAACCACCCCTGCCCCGAATGGTAACCCCTTTGGGCCTTTTATATATGCCCTGATACTGGCTTTTGGCGTATTGCTGGGCTTTGTAGTAAATACCCTTACTGTTGGCAAGCAGCCCATTGCCCATGGCGGCAGCGATAAAATATCGGAGGTGCTGGATTTTATACAGGCGAAGTATGTTGATACGGTGAACCAAAGCCAGCTTACCGATAAATCCATTAGCGAAATACTTTCCAACCTCGACCCCCACTCGGTTTACCTGCCTGCAAAAGATGTAAGCGAAGCCAACGAATCGCTGGAAGGTAATTTTGAAGGCATAGGCATTGAATTTTACATTGTGGAAGACACTATTAAAGTAGTAACCGCCATACCGGGTGGCCCCTCGGAAGAAGTAGGCATGAAAGCGGGCGACAGGATTATTTTGATTAACGACAGCAATGTAGCCGGTGTAAAAATTAAAGAGGCCGATGTTAAACACAAATTGCGCGGGCCAAAAGGCACCAAAGTAAAGGTTTCGGTGTTGCGTACGGGTGTAAAACACCTGCTCGATTTTCAAATTGAGCGCGATAAAATACCATTATATAGTATTGATGCGGCTTACATGGTTAACAGCGATATAGGCTATGTGCGCATCAGTAACTTTAGCGCCACCACCCACCAGGAGTTTGTTGAAAAGCTTACCGAACTGAAAGCGCATGGCATGAAAAAGCTGATTATTGACCTGCGTGGCAACCCTGGCGGCTACCTACAGGCGGCCACCAGCATTGCCGATGAATTGCTATCGGGCAATAAGCTGATTGTGTTTACCAAAGGCAAAGCTTACGACCGGCAGGACTACCGTGCCGGTAAACCCGGTATTTTTGAAAGCGGCCAGCTTTGTGTTTTAATTGACCAGGCCTCGGCCTCGGCCAGCGAAATCCTTTCGGGCGCTGTGCAGGACTGGGACCGTGGCGCTATTATAGGCCGTACCTCGTTTGGCAAGGGCCTTGTGCAGGAGCAATACGAATTGGAAGATGGCTCGGCGCTGCGTCTTACAGTGGCCCGTTATTACACCCCAAGTGGCAGGTGCATACAGCGACCTTATAATAAAGGGGTGGACGAATACTATAATGATATTTACGAACGGTACCAGCGGGGCGAATTTTTGCATGAAGATAGTATTGTAAGCAGCGATACCACCGTTTACAAAACCGCCGATGGCAGGCGGGTATATGGCGGTGGCGGCATAAGGCCAGATATTTTTGTGCCTATGGATACCAGCATGAACAACGAATATTTTTATGCCGTGCGTTCGTTTGTGCCCGAGTTTGTTTACGACTATTCTTCGCACCACAACGATATTTTGCAGAAATATGGTACCGAGCAGGACTTTAAAAAGAATTTTGAGGTAACCGACCAACTGGAACAGCAGTTTTACGGTTTTGCCCGCAAGGAGGGGTTAAAGACCAACGACGCCCTTAACCGGAAAATTTCGGCGGCAGTAAAACTTAACCTCAAGGCCTTTATTGCCAAGCAGCAATACCGCATGGATGGCTTTTACTACGTTATTAACGATGATGATAACGTTATTAAAACAGCCGTTGATAAACTTAAATAGGCGAAGGGCTTAGCCCTGGTTTTGGGCCAGGGTAAGCAATTGCTGGTGTATTTGCTTTACCTGGTTTTCAAGGTGGTCCATACTGCCATCGTTGGTAATTACGTAATCGGCCAGTTTTATTTTTTCCTCTACGGGCAGTTGGTTGCGCACCCTGGCCATTATCTCTTCAACGCTCAACTTATCGCGCTCGCTTACGCGCTTAATGCGCATATCTATTGGGGCGGTTACCACTATTAATTTATCAAGCCCTTTATACATGCCAGTTTCAACCAACAGGGCAGCTTCTTTTATGGCGTAAGGCAATTTTTGCAGGCGCTGCTCCTCGGCCCAGCGTTCAGTATCGCGAAACACAGCCGGGTGTACAATGGAATTGAGCAGTTCCAGTTTAGGCTTGTTATTGAAAACTTTTTCGGCAAGTAAAGCGCGGTTCAGGTGGCCGTTTTCGTAAATAGCTTCGCCGAAATGTTTCTTCAGTTGGTCAATCAAAAAATGCTCGTGCTGCATCAGGTATTTGGCGCGCTCGTCGCTGTAATAAACAGGTATGCCAAGCTTTTCAAATACTTTACAGGCGGCTGTTTTACCGCTCCCAATCCCGCCGGTAATGCCTATACGGAGCATGTGATGGTCAACTTCTGGTTTTCGTTTTACCCGTGCTGTTTGTTCCATGTTTTATACCGGGTGAAATTTCCGGTGGAGGGTTAATAAGCCACCGTTTTTCATCTACTATAAAACGAAACGGCGCTAAGTTATATTATTCTTAGCGCCGCCTGCACGTAAATATTTTTTAAGCCTGTTTGGCAGTATCGGCTGCTTCGGCTTTTTTAGTGTTATCGCCATACGCAGCTTTGGTCATATCCATTGATATGGCCGTCTTGTCAACCCGCATCCTTACATTGTTGTCAATTTCAAGCGAAACAGTGGTTTCATCGCTTTTTACCACACGGCCGTGTATGCCACCAGTGGTTACCACTTTGGCGCCTTTATCAATACTAGCCTGAAATTCCTTTGCCAGTTTAGCCTGTTTGGCCTGTGGGCGTATAAAAAACAGCCACGTTACCAGCAGCATACCACCCATAAAAAGTAGGGTTATTTGATCCATAGTTCTTCGCTTTATTTGTTGTCAGGCACTTTTACATACCCATTTAAAAATACCATTTCGTTGCGTTTGGGCGTATTGCATACAATAGTTACCGCCTTGTTTTGCTGCAACATTTTCCCGGTCGAGTTAAAGGTCACATTTATTACAGCCGTATCGCCGGGTTTTACAGGGTCTTTAGGGTAATCGGGCACTGTGCAGCCGCACGAGCCATAAGCCCTGGCTATTACCAGGTTTTTATCGCCCACATTTTTCATCCTAAAGGTATGGTGTACTTTATCGCCCTGATTAATGGTATCAAAGGTATAACTTATTGAATCAATAAATTCAATTTTAGTGGTGTCCTTTAATAGCTCGGCGTCCAGCTTTATTTCGGGGGGTATTTCGCCCTTCTTACGGCACGAAAAAATGCCCAGTGCTAAAATTGCGGCAACAGTAAACAAGAGTATTTTTTTCATAGCGGGTGCAAATATATATTTTTTGTGCCTTTGCTTTTTTGGCAGTGGCGGGCTTTGCATTTTTTTAGTTATTCCATTAGCCCGCGGCCGTGTTTTTTAATTTCGCCCTTGCTAACCAGTTCATTTTTCACCTTATCAAGCACGCCGTTTACAAAATCCTTGCTGCGCGGGGTGCTGTATAATTTTGAAATATCTATATACTCGTTAATAGAAACTTTGACGGGTATGGTAGGGAAATATTTTAACTCGCATACGGCCATTTTAAGTAGTATAAGGTCCAGAACGGCAATACGGTCGGTTTCCCAGTTTTTTAGTTTTGGCTGTATATCGGCTACCAGTTCATCGCTGTTTTGAACGGTTTTTGCCAACAGGGCAAGGGCAAATTTCTTTTCGTCCTCCCAGTCTTCGTTGTTTTGAAAAAAGGTATTGTTTCTATCTGCGCTGAAAGCATCAACATACTTGCCTATTATGTGCAGCAGCAGCGAATTATCATCGTCGTAATTGATAAATAGTTCCTCTAAATGATGCTCAAGGTCTTTACTGGGCTGGAATACTTTTTTTAGTATAAAGTGGATAATCTCTTTATCCTCGGCCAGGGTTGGTTGGGCTAACGCGGCGTATTCCTTATACTTGGGTTTGCTGTTTAATTCGGCAAAAAGTGCTTTAACAATATCCTCGTTAATATAATGGCTTATACCATCTTTCTTCACCATATCGTTAAAACGGGCATCGGCTTGTAAAAAGCCTACCAGCGCATTGGCGGCAATAGTAGTGCTGGCTTTTTCGTCTTCCTCGGTTTTAATAAACTTGGCCATCCGTTTGGCCTTATCAACCATGCTGTACTGGCATACCTGCACCAGGTAAAGCATATCGGTTAAATACAGCGCCACCGATTTTTCAATCTGGCTTTTTAAATGTCCTTCCAGTTTTGCCAGCGGAATGTCGTGATCCATTTCCCGCTGGTACAAAGCCTGCATTACTTTAATTCTCAGGTTGCGTCTGCCTAACATTACGTCAATTTAAAGAACGGTAAGTTATATCTTAGTTTTGTTGTTTCTTTTTTTCAGTTTCAATGCGTTCAAGGGCCAGTTTAATGGCTGCTTCTTGCGTAGGTATATTTTCCGCTTTTGCTTTTTTGAAAATATCCAGCGTCCGGTTGTAAATATTTTCAATCAGCGCTTTTGTTTCACCTTCGCTCAGCGAGTGTACTTCGCGGTAGCAGTTTATAACCCCGGCGGCATTAATTAAAAAGTCGGGGGCATATAAAATTCCCCGGTCTTTAAGCATATTGCCATGCAGGTTTTCGTCTAATAACTGGTTATTGGCGGCGCCTGCAATAACCGAGCACTTCAGGCGTGGTATGGTATCGCTGTTTATAGTGGCGCCCAATGCACAGGGGGCGTAAATATCAACATCCATGTCATACACATCATTGGGGTCCACCACGGTTACGTTATAGGCTTTGGTTGTTTCCTCCAGGTTTATCTGGCTTACATCGGCCACAAAAACCTTTGCCCCGGCTTTGGTAAGTTGGCCTGCCAGCCCGTTGCCTACATGGCCCACGCCCTGCACCATTACTTTTTTGCCTTCCAGCGAATCGTTACCGTAATATTCTTTTACGCTTGCCTTAAGCCCAAGAAAAACGCCATAAGCAGTGTAAGGCGAGGGGTCGCCGGTGCCGCCCATTGCCACAGGCTTGCCGGTTACGTATTTTGTTTCCTGGGCAATAATGTTCATTACATCTGTGCTGGTGCCAACATCTTCGGCGGTAATGTATTTCCCCCCCAGGCTGTTTACAAAGCGGCCAAACCTGCGCCAAAAAGCCTCATCGCGTTTTATTTTCGGGTTGGCAATAATTACGGCTTTACCGCCGCCTAAGTTGATGCCGCTGATAGACGATTTGAACGTCATACCACGCGAAAGGCGCAACACATCCCAAAGCGCATCGCTTTCGCTTTGGTAGTTCCATATCCGGCAACCGCCTAACGAAGGGCCAAGAACCGTATTATGAACACCTATTATGCCTTTTAAACCTGTCTCTTTGTCGTAAAAATACATCACCTGCTCGTGTTCCATGGCCTCTATCATTTCAAAGGCCTTCGTCTCCTGCTTTTCAACCGACTTCATCACATTGCTTACATCTGCCATAACACATTTTTATTTAGCTTAGCCGCCATCTTTGGCAGCGAAGCAAAGGTATAAGTATTTTAGTTCCACCCAACCCGGCAAAATTTTAGTTAGTAACACTTTGAACCTATTTTTACCAACACTGTTATACATCATTAATTGTGAAACATTTAGCCTATTTAAATAAGTATTTCATCAGGTACAAGTGGCGCATACTTGCCGGTGTTTTTTTTGTTATCTGCGCTAACTTCCTTAACACGTATGTACCCGATATAGTTCAAAAAGCGGTAGATGAAATTGCCGCTAACCTGAATACTATAAGCAATTCAACCCAGCTACAGGACGGGCTGCAAAGCAAGTTGGGGCACGATATACTTTTCTTCTTTTTCGAGTACCTGGCAGTGGCCTTGTTAGCAGGTTGTTTTACCTTTTTAATGCGGCAAATGATAATTGTGGTGTCGCGCAAAATTGAGTTTGATTTAAAGAACGACATTTACCATCACTACCAGCAACTGGACCTTGCTTTTTACCGCCGCAACAATACCGGTGATTTAATGAACCGAATTACCGAAGATGTAAGCCGTGTGCGCATGTATGTAGGCCCGGCCATTATGTACACGGTAAACCTTTTTTTTACTATCATTTTTGTAACCACGCGCATGTTTATGAAGGATGCGCACGTAGCTATTTTTGTATTAATACCTCTGCCCATCCTTTCGTTTCTGATATATTATATCAATGAATTGATTGAAAAAGCCAGTTCCGAAATACAGGCAAAACTATCTGATCTTACCATCGATGCACAGGAAACCTACTCAGGCATACGGGTAGTACAGGCTTACACCCGCGAAAAGGAGATGTTGGAACATTTTACGGAAGAAAGCGAAGCCTACAAGCAAAAGCAGTTGAGCATGGCTAAAATAGATTCTATCTATTTCCCGGCTATGACTTTTCTTATCAGTTGCAGTGTAATTATGGTTGTTTTTATAGGCGGTGCGCAGGTGGGCCAGGGCAAGCTATCTCCGGGCGCTATTGCGGCTTTTTTGATGTTTACCAATATGCTGATGTGGCCCGTAAGTGCGCTGGGCTGGACAGCCAGTATGATACAACGCGCCATTGCCTCGCAAAAGCGGATTAACGAGTTCCTTGAATATAAACCGGCTGTTAGCCCCGAAGGCGGCATAGATGCAAATATTAAAGGCGAAATTCAGTTTGACCATGTGTCATTTACTTACCCCGATACAGGTATCGAGGCGCTGAAAGATGTATCCTTTAAAGTTGCGCCGGGACAAAGGCTGGCGGTAATTGGCAAAACCGGCTCGGGCAAATCAACCATTGCCGATTTGCTGATGAAGATGTACAATGTTGAAACCGGACGGATTAATATTGACGGCACCGACATTCAGAAAATCAATGCAAAAGCACTGCGCCGTCAAATTGGTTTTGTGCCACAAGATATTTTCCTGTTTTCAGAAACCGTTACCGGCAACATATCTTTCGGGTTAGACCAGCCCAACGAGCAGCTGGCTAAGCAATATGCCGGTTATGCATCTATAAGTAACGAAATTGAAGGGTTCCCTAAAGGTTACGATACCATAGTTGGCGAGCGCGGGGTTACCCTTTCGGGTGGGCAAAAGCAGCGTATATCCATTGCCCGCGCTTTGGCCAAGCAGCCCAATGTGCTGCTGCTTGATGACTGCCTTAGCGCCGTTGATACCGCCACTGAAAAGCAGATACAGCAAAACCTTGACCAGGCGCTGGCCGGTAAAACAGCCATTATTATTACCCACCGTATATTCTCGCTCATTCATTTCGACAATATTATAGTGCTGGAAGATGGCCGGGTGGTGGAACAGGGAAGGCATGAGGAACTGCTTCAAAAGGGCGGCGTTTATGCCGGTATTTACGAGAAGCAACTGTACGAGCAAAAGGAGCAGGTTATCGACCTGAACCCCTAAAAATACCCACCTATACAATTTTTGTTAAAGAAAAATTTAAATTCGCTGAATGAATACAGGCTGCCTGTAATTTCATATTTTCATTAACTGAAAAATAAAAACAACTAAACGTGGAGAAGGACAACAGCAACGGTGGAAAATACAGTGGTTTTTTCAGCAAAAAATTGCGTGCCGGTAAACGCAGGACTTACTTTTTTGATGTGCGTAGCACAAAGCAGGGCGATTTCTTTTTAACCATTACCGAAAGCAAGAAGAAATTTGAAGGCGATGGCTATGATAGCCACAAGATTTTTCTTTATAAAGAAGATTTTAAAAAGTTTTTAGAGGCCCTGAACGAAACCGTGGATTACATTAAAACCGAGCTGATGCCCGAATACGATTACGATTCGGAAAGGCCAGCCCGTACCCCCGGCGATTCGTTTGCTTCGGAACCTGCCGTTCAAGCCTCGGCTAATGGCCAGGAAACCAAAGCCGCCAGCGATAATACTTTTGACTCGGGCCCTGCCAACCCTTCCATCAGCGATGATGAGCAGGTAGATTGGAATTAATTCCCCCTATAAGCTTGTTCTGGCGCTTCTTTACGAACAGTTTTATGGACGTAAGCAGCTATATACATGATGTTTGTATATAGTATTCAAAAATTACCCTAATTATTTACATTCGCAGCCTTGATGAAGTTTGACCAATCAAATATCGCCCGGCTGGCCGAAATTTTAGCTGCCCCGAAAAAGATTGTTATTGTTACACACCGCAACCCCGATGCCGATGCATTGGGCAGTTCGCTGGGTTTTAAGCTTTTTCTTGAAAAGAAAGGCCACGCCGTAAGTTTTATTTCGCCCAATCCCTTTACTAATAACCTGAAATGGATGCCGGGCACAACCGGCATAATGGTGTACGAAAACGGTACAGGTAAAAAGAAATGTGAAGCTGTGATTAAAGAGGCTGAAGTTATTTTTTGCCTGGAT
>DASZPC010000701.1:0-3899 GCA_035550455.1 Chitinophagales bacterium
TTTGCCGATAATGCAAAAAAACTTAACAGCATAGGCAGTATGTAATAAGACAGGGTACGTTTCGTTTGCATGAAGTTCAAAAACGGTGTAAGTGCAAAAGTATTATTTTAGCGCGCTCAAAAAATAAGGTTTAGTGGAAGAAATACCCATGGTTGACCTCAAAACGCAGTATCACAGGCTTAAAAGCGAAATAGATAGTGCAGTTTTAAAGGTGCTCGAATCAACGGCGTTCATAAAAGGACCCGAGGTTAAAAAGTTTGAAAGCAATTTAGCAGCCTATCTTGGGGCTAAGCATGTAATAGGTTGCGCCAATGGCACCGACGCCCTGCAAATAGCCATGATGGCGTTGGGTTACCAGCCCGGCGACGAGGTTATTACTGCCAGCTTTACCTACATTGCCACTGCCGAGGTTATTGCGCTGTTGCGCCTTAAACCTGTGTTGGTGGAGGTAAACAAAGATACCTTTACCATAGACCCCGCTGCCATTGAAGCCGCCATTACCCCCAAAACCAGGGCTATAGTGCCGGTGCATCTTTTTGGCCAGGCCGCCGATATGGAGGCTATTATGAAAATTGCGGCAAAATATAACCTGGATGTAATTGAAGATAATGCCCAGGCTATAGGCGCTGATTACATTTTTGCAGATGGCGCCCGAAAAAAACTTGGTACAATAGGTACGGTGGGCTGTACTTCCTTTTTCCCTTCAAAAAACCTGGGCGCTTATGGCGATGGCGGGGCTTTATACACGGATAATGATGCCTTGGCAGCCAAAATAAAAAAAATAGCGAACCACGGCCAAAGCAGCTTATACATACACGATGAAGTGGGCGTTAACTCACGCCTCGACACCATACAGGCGGCGGTTTTAGATGTAAAACTGAAATACCTGAACGACTTTGCCGCCAGCAGGCAACAAGCCGCTGATTATTATGATGCTGCTTTTAAAGATCTTAAACACATACAGACCCCTGTGCGTGCCCCTTGGTCCACGCACGTTTTTCATCAATACACTGTTATTTTGAACAACATGAACCGCGATGAGGTGCAAAAAAAGTTAGCTGCTAAAGGCATCTCATCGAAGGTTTATTACCCCATTCCCGTCCATTTACAAAAGGCTTATGCCGATGAACGGTACCATTCGGGGGCTTTTCCGATAACCGAAAGTTTGGCTGGCTCAGTTTTATCGCTGCCCATACATACCGAGTTTACGAAAGAGCAGTTAAAGTACATTGTTGAATCGTTTTGCAGCATTATTCAATCACTTTAAACAAACAATTTTAGCTCATGAAAATTGCAGTTGTTGGAACAGGTTACGTAGGTCTGGTAACCGGTACATGCTTTGCCGAAACAGGCAACGAGGTAGTATGTGTGGATATTAATAAGGAAAAGGTAGAACAGCTGCGTAAGGGTGTTTTACCTATTTATGAACCCGACCTCGATATCCTTTTCGAGCGCAACACCAGCCAGAGGAGGTTAACTTTTACCACCTCGCTACAGGAAGGTATTGAAGGCGCGAAGGTTATTTTCCTGGCATTGCCAACGCCGCCCGGCGAGGACGGCAGTGCCGATTTGAAATATATTTTGCAGGTAGCCGAACAACTGGGCGGGCTTATTAAGCAGTATGTAGTGATAATAAACAAAAGTACAGTACCAGTTGGCACGGCAGATAAAGTAAGGGCGCTGGTAGGTGTAAAAGCACAAACCGAATTTGATGTTATCAGTAACCCCGAATTTTTGCGCGAGGGGGTTGCGGTAGAAGACTTTATGAAGCCCGAACGAGTAGTGGTGGGCACCCGCTCGGCCAAAGCGAAAAAACTAATGGAAGAGTTGTATGAACCATATGTACGCCAGGGCAACCCGGTAATTTTTATGGACGAGCGCAGCGCCGAGGTAACCAAATATGCAGCCAATGCTTTTTTGGCCACCAAAATTTCGTTTATGAATGAAATTGCCAACTTATGCGAGCGTGTAAATGCCGATGTTGACATGGTGCGCAAAGGCATAGGTACCGATACCCGCATTGGCAAGCGCTTTTTGTTTGCGGGGGTGGGCTATGGCGGCAGTTGTTTCCCTAAAGATGTAAAGGCCCTTTATCATACATCGAAAGAAAACAACTATGAGTTCAGGGTACTACATGCGGTAATGCAGGTAAATAACCTACAGCGCGAACGCTTTGTTGAGCGTATATTAGAAAAATACAAAGGCGATGTAAAAGGCAAAACCATTGCGTTGTGGGGGCTGGCCTTTAAGCCCAATACAGACGATATACGCGAGGCGCCCGCACTATACATTATTGAACGCCTTACACAGGCAGGGGCGCATATACGCACTTACGACCCCGAGGCAATGGCCAATGTAAAACAGATTTTTGGCGATAAAGTGTTTTTTGCCGAAGACCCCTACCAGGCGCTTGAAGGGGCTGATTTTCTGGTTATTGCCACCGAATGGAATATTTTCCGCTCACCCGATTTTGATAAAATTTCTTCGCTGCTTAAAGAAAAGGTAATATTCGACGGCAGAAATCTTTATAACGTTGAACACCTTAAAGAACTGGGTTATTACTATTATAGCATCGGTAGAGAAACAGTTGAAAGCTAATGAAAAGAATACTTATTACCGGAGCCGCCGGTTTTTTGGGTTCGCATTTATGCGACCGCTTTATTAAGGAAGGCTTCCATGTTATTGGCATGGATAACCTTATAACCGGCGACCTGAAAAATATTGAGCACCTTTTCAAACTCGAAAATTTTGAGTTTTACCACCACGATGTTTCAAAGTTTGTACATGTACCCGGCGAGCTGCCTTACATTCTGCATTTTGCTTCGCCGGCCTCGCCAATTGATTATTTAAAAATCCCGATTCAAACTTTAAAAGTAAGTTCGCTTGGCACACATAATTTGCTGGGTTTGGCAAAAGCCAAAAAAGCAAGAATCCTCGTAGCCTCAACCTCCGAAGTTTACGGCGACCCACAGGTACACCCGCAAACTGAAGATTACTGGGGTAATGTAAACCCCGTAGGCCCCCGTGGCGTGTACGACGAGGCCAAGCGCTTTATGGAAGCTATAACCATGGCTTACCACACCTATCACGGATTGGAAACACGCATTGTGCGCATATTCAATACCTATGGCCCGCGTATGAGGCTGAACGATGGGCGTGTGCTGCCTGCTTTTATCGGACAGGCATTGCGGGGCGAAGACCTTACTGTTTTTGGCGATGGCAGCCAAACCCGCTCATTTTGTTATGTGGACGATTTGGTAGAAGGTATTTACCGGTTGCTGATGAGCGATTACCACTTCCCCGTAAACATTGGCAACCCCGGCGAAATTACTATCAGCCAGTTTGCTGAAGAAATTATTAAACTGACCGGTACTACACAAAAAGTAATTTATAAGCCACTGCCTGTTGACGACCCCAAGCAACGCCAGCCAGATATTACACTGGCAAAGAAGGTTTTAGGCTGGGAACCAAAAGTTAACCGGGCAGAGGGGCTTAAAATAACCTATAATTACTTCAAAAATTTGCCCAACGAGGAATTATACAAATCAAAACACCGCTTTGATTAGTATGGAGAATGAAAATTTAAATTATTTTGCCCACTCCTCTGCGGTAGTAGATGAGGGCTGTTCCATAGGCAAGGGAACCAAAATATGGCATTTTAGCCACGTTATGCCTAACTGCATAATTGGCGAAAACTGCAACATAGGGCAAAACGTAGTGATATCGCCTGAGGTGGTATTGGGCAATAATGTAAAAGTGCAAAACAATGTTAGCATATATACCGGCGTGGTTTGCGAGGACGATGTTTTCCTGGGGCCATCGATGGTGTTTACCAATGTGGTAAACCCGCGTAGCGCGGTAAACCGCCGCGGCCAATATGCCAAAACAGTGGTTAAAAA
>DASZPC010000702.1:0-1685 GCA_035550455.1 Chitinophagales bacterium
TTAATTCCACCTGGGATGATATGCAGGCCGGAAATTTTTCAATTGATTCATTGCGGCACAACATTTATCCTATATGGTCAAAATGCGGGCAGGTGCAGCCTTTGTTTACATATATTAAAGAGCAATATGCCCTTGGCAGCCCGCTGATAATAAGCGGTATGGATTGCCGCCATGCACTTTCGTTTTCACAGCAAAACTATATGGCAACTTTTGATTCAATGGTATTGCAAAGATGTTTGTTGAGCCAGGAAAGCAAAACCCGGTTCAGGGCAATGCTGCACTTGTTGATGGCCAAAGAATACCGGTTAAAACCAAAGCGTAGCGACAGGGATTTCCTTTTTGCGGCAATTGACACATTGAAGCAGCAGTTGCCGTATCTTCCCGCTTTTTGGAAACAGGAACTGGATAATATAAAACAATGTGCCGCCAATGCCTGGGCGAGCCATCCGCTTTATACTTCATATCGCGACAGGCAAATGGCTTCAAACCTGTATTGGTTATACCACGAAAAATATGCCGGAAGGAAAATTATTGTTTGGGCGCACAATGCGCATACAGGGCGGAATTTTAATGATGGAAAGAGGAAGATTTATTACTACAATGAAACAGCCGGTAATGAAATACACAACTTGTTAGGCGATACCTTATATACCATTGGTTTTACATCGCTTACCGGAACGGCGGGCCGCCTGCATACCAGGCCGTATAAGCTGGCTATTCCGAAAGGCGAGTGCTTTGAAAACTGGATAGAGTCAAAAAAGCTAAATTATGCTTTTGTCAATTTCAGGAACTATACCGGCAACGAAACATTTAACATGCAGGGTATTATGCACTGGGAAATTAAAGCCAACTGGACGAAAATTTTCGATGGCGAATTTTACATAAGGGATATGTACCCCTGCAATGAAGTGAAATGATTTTGCCTAAGGCTTTTTACATGGCTTTGTCGTCAATGCCATCCAAATAAGTTTCCAGTTCCTTAAACAAGCTTTCAAAAGCATTGGTATCAAAAGGCGATTGCAACCCGGCAAGTTTTACTAATTCAAGAAACGACTGGCTGCCACCGGCTTTGCATAAGCGCAGGTAATCTTCCCAGGCAGCTTTAAAATTGCTGCGGCTTTTGCTCCAAAACTGGAAAGCGCAAAACTGCGCCAAACAGTAATCAATATAGTAAAAGGGGCTGCGGTATATATGCGACTGGCGCTGCCAAAAACCACCGCGCTCTAAATAATCAACCCCATCGTAATCAACCCAGGGGCGGTATTTCTTCTCCATATCCAGCCAAACCTTTTTACGCTCGGCTGGGGTTAAGTCGGGGTTTTCGTAAATAATATGCTGAAACTCATCAACCGCCACGCCATAAGGCAAAAACAGGATGTTGCTGGTTAAGTGTACAAACAGGTACTTATCGGTATCGTTGCCAAAAAACAAATTCATCCACGGGTAGGTAAGCTGCTCCATACTCATAGAATGTATTTCACAGGCTTCCATAGTAGGGAAAAAATACTCTTCCACCTCAAAATTCCGGCTCTCAAAGCATTGAAACGCATGGCCTGCCTCGTGGGTAAGCACATCCACATCGCCCAGCGTGCCGTTAAAGTTGGCAAAAATAAATGGCGACTTATACTTGTTAAACATAGTACAATAACCGCCTGCTGCTTTGCCCTTGCGGTTGGTAAGGTCCA
>DASZPC010000703.1:0-5248 GCA_035550455.1 Chitinophagales bacterium
TGCTTAGTGTTGATTCTGCCGGAAAGGTTGTTTTTGCCCATAGTGTCAACCAATGCGGAACTGATGTATATGAATATGTGGTTTGCAACTATGGAGAATGCGATACCGCTATTATCCGTATTACGGTTAACTGCCCCGATAACATTTTTTTGCCACAGGGTTTTTCGCCCAATGGCGATGGTAAAAACGACCTGCTGGTTTTTCCGGGCCTGTTGTATTTTTCACCGGCATTATTAAAAGTGTTTAACCGTTACGGAACTATTGTTTACGAAAGCGACGATTATCAGAATGATTGGGATGGGACCGGTATGGACACTCATAACCCCTTGCCAGACGGCGCCTATTATTATGTGTTACAGCCAAACAATGGCAAAACGTACAATAACTACCTTGTAATTAACCGCTGAGGTTGACCGCTGAAAAGCTGCTGTTGAACTATGGAAAAGACCTCTTCCCTTACTGCATTCATGGATGGGTGTAGGACTCAGCGATTAATGAAGTACAGCTCGGGAAGAGGAAAACTTTAGTGCTGTAAAAACTTTCTATTTCTTCAACATTACAAATATGGCTCTCCTGTAATAAGGATATACTGACCGTGTTCAGCACAAAGCATGACTTTTATCATAATTATGTTTTTATCGAACAGTTTTGCAGGTATTGCGTAATTACAAGTGCCTGATATTGATAGTTGTATTAACTGTTGGAACTAAATCGGGTTAAATACTTTAAAAGGAATATTTGCTGGGTATGCATTTACTAATAGTTATAAACCGGAAATTAAATGAGGCAGGTAAACTTGTTTTTGCCGCTAATCATGCTGCCGGTTACAACCGGACCTTAAACCTGGCGGTTCTTTTTGCTTTGTGCACTGCCCTTATTTACCTGTTACCGGCTATTATTTACAGTAGTATTACCGCAGGCTTGCTGGCTATATGCCTGGCCGGTTTTGGTGTTTCTTTCTTCAATAATCATAACGGTAAATATGCCAGCGCAGCAAACCTGTTTTTGTGCTCGCTTAACCTGTTGGTATTAAGTCTCTCTGTTTTTTTAGGACTAAAGACAGGAGTAAATGAGTTTTTCTATATCGCTTTTGCATCGCCATTTTTGGTGTTCAATTTTAATCAGCGCAAACAAATTATGTTTTGGGCGCTGGTATCGGTTACCATGTTTGTGATAAGTGGGAGCCTATCGGTTTATTTTCCGGCAACAGCAATCCCATCATTTGGGTTGCAGGTTATAAGCCTGCTTAATACCTGGCTTATGTTTGCCTTTATAGCCCTGGGGTTATATACCCTGGTAGCACGTAACCAAGCCCTGCAAAACAAAGCTGATTTAATAAGCAAAGATGCTGCGTTGGAAAAAGAACAGTTGCTGCGTGCGCGCCAGGACCTTGAGCAACTGGCGTATGTAATTTCGCACGACCTAAGGTCGCCGGTGCGCAATATTGCCAGTTTTATGAAGCTGCTTAATAACAGGCTACAGAAAAGCGGTGAAAAAGACGTGCTGGAATTTGTTGATTTGTCGCGCTCAGGGGCCGATAAGCTTAGCAAACAGCTTGATGACGTGTTGGTTTATTGCCGCATTAACCGCAACCTGCCCGCAGTAACAGAAGTTGATATTGCAGACAGCGTAAGAATGGTTGAACTGGAGATGGCCGAAAAGCTAAAACAACGTAATGCCTGCATTACTATTGAACGCACTTTGCCCAAACTTACCGGGGTACACGCCAGCCTGATGCACCATTTTATACATAACCTGGTTGCAAACGGGGTGAAGTTTAACGATAGTACAAGGCCGGAAGTAAGGCTTAATTATAAACTGGATGCCGATGGCATAGTGTTTAGTATAAGCGATAATGGCATAGGTATTAACCCCGGTTTTGAAGAAAAGCTTTTCCACCTGTTCAGGCGCCTGCATACTGCCGACCAATACGAGGGCTCGGGCATTGGCCTTGCTTTATGTAAAAAGATAATAGGCCATTACAATGGCAAAATTTGGTATGAAAGCGCGGCAGGCGAAGGAACTACTTTCTATTTCAGCCTGGGCAAGGAATATTTACTATCGGAAGCGCCGGATAAAAACATTGAAAATAAGGCCCGCATATTACGGGCTGCCTAAAACAAAAAAGCCCCGAAAGGGGCCTTTTTGTTTTATAAAAGCATGTTTTTTATTCTGCTGCGTTAGTTGTTTCAGTAGGGGTTTCAATCATCCTTTTTTCCTGGATACGTGAAGCCTTGCCGCTACGGTTGCGCTGGTAAAATAATTTAGCCCTGCGCACACGGCCAACCTTATTTACAGTTATAGCATCAACGTAAGGCGAATAAACCGGGAAAATCCTTTCAACGCCCACGCCGTTTGAAATTTTACGAACGGTAAACATTTTAGCTGTACCAGCGCCGCGAACCTGGATTACATCGCCACGGAATTCCTGGATACGCTCTTTATTACCTTCGGTAATTTTATATGATACAGTAATATTATCGCCCGGGCCGAATTCGGGGTGTTTGTTGGCGCTGAACAGCGCGGCTTGAACGGCTTTTACTTTAGGAGTCATAGTTTTTCTTCCTTTTGGCTTAATCAAAAGGTTTGCAAAATTACTATTAAAAACCGAAAAATAAAATACCGGCCCTTTTTTTGGCTCATTCATCGCCATTTAGCAGGTCGGGCCGGCGGGCTTTGGTGCGTTCAAGGGCTTTTTCGTGCCGCCATTCGCGTATCTTCAATTCATGGCCCGATAGAAGGATTTCGGGCACTTTTAAGCCCCTGAAGGTTTCGGGCCGGGTATAAACAGGGTGCGACAGGAGGTTATCCTGAAAAGAATCGAACAGTGCCGAGGTTTCATCATTTAATACGCCCGGTATAATGCGCCCTATAGCATCAACCACTATAGCCGCCGCTAATTCACCGCCGCTTAATACATAGTCGCCAATCGAAATTTCTTTGGTTATGTATAACTCCCTTAAGCGCTCGTCAATGCCTTTGTAATGGCCGCACAGAATAATGAGGTTTTGTTTCAGGGATAACGAATTAGCCATTTTCTGGTTAAACGTACTTCCATCGGGTGTCATGTAAATTACATCGTCGTAGTTCCGTTCATTTTTAAGGTGGTCAATACAATTGGCAATAGGCTCGCACATCATTACCAGCCCGGCGCCGCCGCCATATTGGTAGTCATCTACTTGTTTTTGTTTGCTGGCCGAAAAATCGCGCAGGTTAATAACATTCACCTCCAGCAAACCCTTATCGCGCGCCCTTTTCATAATAGAATGGCTGAAAGGGCTTTGGAGTAAATCGGGCACAACACTTATTATATCAATGCGCATGTTATAATTAATTACAGGCCACTAAAGGTCGAGCAACCCCTCGGGTAAATCAAAAATTACCTCTCTTTTCTTCTTGCTTATCTCTACAATAAAATCTTCTACAAAAGGTATCATTACATCTTTTCCATTGTCCTCAACAAGCAAAAGTAGCTGGCCGCCTGTGTTAACAGTTTCCTTTATCACACCAATTACTTCATCGCCATTGTGCAGGGCTATATAGCCGTTTAAATCGGGCAAATCATCACCACCTTCTGTAAACCATGTTTTAGCGTCTTTAGCTTTTATGTAAAGTTCTTTGTTGGTATAATTCTTTGCCTTTTCGGGCGAATTGATTTCTTCAAAAAGAATAATGCCGCCTTCTTCATTTAAATCCACTTTGGCAATAAACCAGGGCCGGTAAGCCCCGTTTTCAAACATAAAAAGGCTTTTAGGGAATTTCTTTTGACTTTTTAATTGCAGCAATAACTTAAAGCGGAAAGCCCCACTTAATGAGTGAGGCTTTCCAAGTTTTCCGACAGCTATATATTCTTCGCCTGTCATGTTTTTTTGTTATCTGCTTTAGCTTTCAGCAGGAGTATCGGTAGCAGTACCTTCAGCAGGTGTTTCGCTTGGCGCACTTTCTTCAGCTTTGTTAGCTTCTTCCTGTGCAGCAGCCACAGCAGCCTGGCGCTTAGCTTCGCGGTCAGATGCTTTTTTCTGTTCCTGCTCCAGTAAACGGGCTTTTATTTCGTTCTTGTCTTTGTGGTGCTTTTTCTGGTGGTCAAGCACTTTGTTTTTGTGCTCATCTAACCATTGCTGGTAGCGTTTTTCAGCTTCTTCCAAAGTAAAAGAACCTTTGGCAACACCGCGTAGCAGGTGTTTTTTGTAAAGGATGCCTTTGTACTTAAAAATAGCCTTAATGGTATTGGTTACCTCAGCGCCGTTTTGCAGCCAGTTTACGGCCTTTTCAACATCTACGTGAATGGTAGCCGGTTTGGTTAGCGGGTTGTAATCGCCAATCCTTTCAATATACTTGCCATCACGTGCTGAGCGGCTATCGGCTGCTACGATGTGGTAGAATGGGCGTTTGCCCCTGCCGTGCCTTTGAAGTCTGATTTTTACTGCCATGTCTTAAATGAATTTAAGGTTTGGGTTATTTAATATCCCTTTTGTTTTTCAAAAGGAGCGCAAATATAGAATGATTTGCCATTTCTCACAACGCCCATACAAAAAAAGCAAAGTGGGGGGCTGTGCTTTCTGTCTAAACAAGGCGGTTTTTACCCGTTTTTTCAGTTTTTGGGTATGTTTAAACCTGTTTAGCTGCGGTATGCAGCCGTAAATGTATGGGGCAGTTATTGCACACCGGGCTTTATTTTTTGTATGCATCAGCTATGGTGTACCTGGTTGGTACCTGGCGGTTTTTCAGGCTGCCCGGTATTAGCAGCCTGTTAGTGCGCGGGGGCTTTTTGCTGCATGTGGCGGCAGGGGTGGCCCTTACCCTTATTTATACCTATTACTACACCGATAGGAGCAAAGCCGACATCTACCGGTTTTTTAATGATGGAAGGATTATTTCATCGGTATTGTTTACAAACCCTGTAGCCTGGCTTAAAATAATTACCGGCATAGGCTACCATGACCCCGATGCCTGGCAGTACCTGGCCCGTACGCTACACTTTTCACATCCCGAGGGCGATTTAGTTACCAGTTATTCGTTTTTTATAAGGTTGGTATCGGTGCTTAATTTATTGTCGTTCAACAATATTTTTATTGATACACTGCTGCTTAATTTTATTGCATTTACCGGTTTAGTGCTGCTGTACAAGGCCTTTCAGCATTATTTTGCTGATTTACCTGTTGCCCTTTTTATCGGCGTTTTTTTGCTGCCCTCTGTGGTGTTTTGGGGCTCGGGACTGTTGAAGGAGGCCCTTGTTTTAGTAGGCGCC
>DASZPC010000704.1:0-22588 GCA_035550455.1 Chitinophagales bacterium
TTTTAATGAATGAACAGCAATATCGGCTTCATTGTTCAGCAGGGCGGTATCTAACTGCCGGGTAAAAACCCCCGTAACGCCCATAGCGTAAATGGGTTGTAATAATTGCTGGTCGCCGGTACTTTCAAACGTAATTATTTCGCAGGGGTGGCCTTTTTTTTCAAGGCGTTCTTTTACTGTTTCTGCCTGCCATAAAGCCAGTTTGCTACTGCGTGTTGCTATTCGTATAGTATGTTTATGGCCCACTTTTTTATAATAATGTAAGCTGCAAATTTCGGATAGAAAAAGGTTTTGGGCAAATAAAACCCCAATGGCTATGCGTCCTTACTGGCAGCCATGGAATGCATACCGCTTGCAGCGGTGGCAAAAATATTACGCCTTTCTTCCCATTGCCTGAATTCGTCAATATGTTCGTCAATAATCGATTCGGCAATTGGTATTTCGGTACGGCGGCTTTCAATCGTATCGTTTACAATTTTCGAAAGCTCGTCAATATCATACATCTGTATGCCCTCCAGGTTTTTTACTTCCGGGCTTACATTGGAAGGCACTGAAAGGTCGAACACCAGTTTTACCCGGCTTTGTTCCACATCGCTTTTGGTAATAATAGGGTGGTCGGCGCCGGTGGCCACTATTAAAATATCGGCACTGCTCATTACTTCCTGCTGGCTGGCAAAAGGGGCATAGCTAACTTTATATTCACCTGCGGTTAGTTCCGCTTTTTCTTCATTTCTGTTTACAAGGGTAATTTGGTGCTGGGGCAGGTAACACCTCAAATTTTTAAGGGTAAGTGTCCCTATTTTGCCAAGCCCCATCAGGCACACATGCAATGGGCTGCTGCTTTCAATATTGTTTTTCAATAACTGTATTACGGCATACGATACAGAGGTGGTGCCGTCTGAAAGTGCAGTATTGTTTTTTACCTGCTTTGATGCCTGCACAGCGCCGTTTATAAGTTTTTCTACATAGCCGCTGGTTTTGCCATAGCCTTTGGCCAGGTTGAAGGCATTTTTTAATTGCCCTACAATTTCATAATCACCCAGTATCTGCGAGTCAAGCCCCGATGCCACCCTGAAAAGGTGCTTTACCGCTTCATTGTCGGTTTTGGTAAAGGTGTAATTTATAAGTTCATCGGGGCTTAAATCTTTATGCGCGGCCAGTAAATGAATCAGCTTTTCGGGCTGCTGTATGGTGCTGTAAATCTCAGTCCGGTTACAGGTTGAAAGGATAAAAAAATCTCCGGGGTGTTCCGGGTTATTTTCTTCGTATATTTTTCGGATACTATCGGTTGTTAAAGCAAACTTACTTCGTACTTCCAATGATGTCTTCCTGAAATTTACACCAGCAACCACCAATCTTTCATAATTACTCACTTGCAATCGCTTTTTCCTTGTTTAATACGGCAAATATATCCGCAAAAAGGGCGAAAGGAGGGTGAAAAAAATCATAAAGTTTGCTGCAACCTGAAAATGACAAAACCATGACAATTGATTTCATAAGCTTGTGCGCAGTTTTTATTATAAAGCAAATCTCATCATGCCAGCAAAAAATACGGGCCTTATTATCGTTAATCTGGGTACCCCCGAAAATTGTACAACTTCCTCAGTAAGAGCCTATTTAAATGAGTTTTTGACAGACGAAAGAGTTATTGATACACCCTGGTTGCCCCGGCAATTACTGGTACGTGGGCTTATAACGCCTTTTCGTGCGCCAAAATCTGCCGAGGCTTATAAAAGCATTTGGACCGATAAGGGCTCGCCTTTAATGGTTATATCGAATGATTTTTGTCAGCTACTACGGCAAAAGTTAGATATGCCGCTTGCCCTGGCTATGCGTTATGGCAACCCAACCCCTGCTACTGCCCTAAAGCAACTGCTGGAAAAAAAGGGTAAGCTGGACGAAATACTTATAGCCCCTATGTACCCGCATTATGCTATGAGCAGTTACGAAACGGCTTTGCTACATGTGCAGGATGCTATTAATAAACTGGCAAAAAGTACCCCGGTAAAGGTGCTGAAGCCTTTTTATGCCGAACAGGCTTATGTAAAAGCCCTTTCGGCTACCATTGCCCCTTATTTGGCCAATGGCGGATATGATGCAGTATTGTTCAGTTATCATGGTTTGCCGGTACGTCATTTAAAAAAGAGCGATACAACAGGGGCACATTGTTATGCTTCGGCTACATGTTGCGAGGTAAAGTCGGTGGCATGGCAAACATGCTATAAACACCAGGTAAAAACCACCACCCGCCTGGTGGCCAAAGAACTTGGCTTGCCCGATGATAAGGTGCTGGTTTCCTTTCAATCGCGCCTGGGCCGCGACCCCTGGGTAGAGCCCTACACCGATGTTGTTTTGCAGGAGTTACCGGCAAAGGGTATAAAAAATTTGCTGGTGTTATGCCCTGCTTTTGTAACCGATTGCCTGGAAACCCTGGAGGAGATTAACATACGTGGCCGCGAAAGCTTTATACAAAGCGGTGGCGGGGCTTTCACCTATATTCCCTGCCTGAATACCCAGCCCGATTGGGTAAATGCATTTGCCAGTTACTGTAATGGCTATGATGGCGTCTTTGCACAGTTATGGGATTAGTGCAAAATCCTTACAATTTAGTGACAGTTCTGCGTTTTACTTGCATAAACTTTCTAATAAATTCGAAGTCATAAGTAAAAATGCACCCCTATGACAAGTAAATACTTTTTAGCCCTCCTGCTATTTTCTGCCCTGGCTTTTAAAGGTTATGCGCAGGATAAAATTTATACCACCGATGGCCGCATTTTAAATGGTAAGGTGTTGGAAATAGGCCCTACCGAGATAAAATTTAAAGCTTTTGACAGGCCCGATGGCCCATTGTATATTATGCGACAATCGCAGGTGGACTCAATTGTTTATGCCAATGGCTTTGTTGACCTGATGGGCGCTGTCCTGGCCGCAAAATGGCGTTTGGAAAATGTACCGCAGCTAAATACCTGGTCATTCGATTTACTGGGGTTTACTTTTTTGAGCGTTTCACAAAGCTATGAGCGGCGTTTTAAAAAACAGCCATGGCTTGGGCTACGCGTGCCTTTATATGTTGGCTTTATTGGTGGCGGCATAGCTGGTGTGGGCCTTTTTAAACCCGGTAGTGGTGTTTATTACGGCACTGCTTATGGTGGTGGGTTTAGTATTGCTACAGGTATTAACCCTAAATTTTATTTCATAAACCGGCGCAAAATAAGGCCTTTTGCGGGGCCTGAAGTTACCATTGGGTTTTCAA
Organism: Chitinophagales bacterium; assembly: GCA_035550455.1. Taxonomy (GTDB): domain Bacteria; phylum Bacteroidota; class Bacteroidia; order Chitinophagales; family LD1; genus Bog-950. The sequence continues at coordinate 3,254 of DASZPC010000704.1, forward strand.
AAGGAGGTGCCTATAACGATTATAATTATTACTATAACAATGGTTATTACGACTATACAGTACGTAGTTTCACCTTTGCTGCTATCGCCAAATTTGGCTTAACCTTTAACCCGAAGGATAAATTCCACATAACCGTTGATGGTGGCTGTGGGGTTGGTGGCCTTTACGGAACCACTCAATCTATTGGTACCACCGGCCTATGGCATATTGGCCTTGCTATGGGTACTAACTTTTAGTTACAGGTTTATACCGCCCGATACTTCAATTCTTTGGCCGTTAATCCAACGGGCATCTTCGCTGCACAAAAAAGCAACCACGCCACCTATATCGTCAGGTTCGCCCACGCGCCCCAAAGCGGTGTTGGCGGCCATCATGGCTTTGCGGTCGGGGTTGTTACGGATAAACGCCCCGTTAAAATCGGTTTCAACCGGGCCGGGGGCTACTACGTTTACGGCAATTTTACGTGGGCCTAATTCTTTTGCCATGTAGCGTGTTAAGGTTTCAATGGCGCTTTTCATAGAGGCATAAATGGCATAGCCAGGGTTGGCAAATCGGGTAGTGCCGGTGGAGAGGTTTATAATCCTTCCCCCGTCATTCATTAGTGGTAATAGTTTTTGAGTGAGGAAGAAAACCCCTTTGTAATGCACATTATAAAACCGGTCAACATCTTCTTCAGTGGCTTTTACAAAAGGGATGGTAGCTCCCATACCCGCATTGTTTACCAGGAAATCAAAATGCTCTTTGCCAAACTTCGATTTTAAAACCGTTGATACCTCTTCTGTAAAACCCGTTAATGAAGCTATATCGCCTACATCCAGTTTTAATGCTGCGGCTTTAACACCGTTGCTTTCAATTTCCTTTACCAATGTTTCTGCCTCCTCCTTGCTGGCGTTGTAGGTAACCACTACATCGTGGCCCTCCTTTGCAAGGTGTTGCGCCATGTTGCGGCCCAGCCCGCGGCTGCCGCCTGTAATCAATGCAATTTTACCGGTTGTATGCATACTTATGAGGTTTGGTTTGTGTTGTAAAAATGCAAGGGTAAACAAAAACTATTAAGCTATTGTTTAGCGGTTGGCGTATAAAGCCTTTATTTTTTAAATTTAACCTCGTTAAATAATAATAGTATGGATAGCTACGGAAAAATCCTCTTGTATTACGCCATTCCTTATTTCACCATTTCAATGGTTATTGAGCTGATTTTTGCCCGCTATAAAGGTGAGCAGGTGCGCTTAATGGATTCAGTTTCCAGTTTAAGCTCAGGCATGTCTAATATCCTGAAAGACACCCTTAAGCTATCGGTTTCCATAATCACCTATTCCTTTCTGTTAAAACACGTACAGCTTTTTCACTGGAGCGGCGTTCCGGTTTGGGTTTACCTCATTGCCTTTGTTTGTATTGACTTTGCCGGGTACTGGGTACACCGTATTGAGCATACCGTTAACTACTTCTGGAACCAACATATTATCCACCACAGCAGCGAGGAATTTAACCTGCCCTGTGCCCTGCGCCAGTCTTTTTCGGGCTTTATCAATTTCTTTACCATTTTTTATTTGCCAATGGCTTTGCTGGGTGTGCCAACGCAGGTGGTGGCTATTATTGCCCCGGTACACCTGTTCATGCAGTTTTGGTACCATACACGCTACATTAACCGGCTCGGTTTTCTCGAAAAAATAATTGTTACCCCATCGCACCACCGTGTCCACCATGCCATGAACGATATTTACATGGATAAAAACTACGGGCAAATTTTTATTTTCTGGGATAAGCTTTTCGGCACCTTTCAGGAGGAACTACCCAACGTTGAACCAATTTATGGCGTAAAGCGCCCGGTTAAAACCTGGAATCCTTTTCTTATCAATTATAAACACATGTTCCTGCTTTTTACAGATGCATGGCGCACCCAAAGCTTCAAAGATAAACTCCGCATTTGGTTTATGCCCACCGGCTGGCGCCCGGCTGATGTAGCTGCTAAATATCCGGTGCCTTATGTGCAGGATATGGCTGCATTCCAAAAATTTGACCCCGTTTATTCACCGGGCTTCGTGGGCTGGTCTTTGTTTCAAATGCTTTCTACGTTGGGGCTGCTGTGTTTCCTGTTTTACCAAATGGGGCATATTAGTTATACACAAACCCTTACTTACGGCGGCTTTCTGCTGCTCTCTATTTTTGCCTACACAGCCGTTATGGATAAGCAAACTTATGGCGTGGCCCTTTCTATGGCGCAAAGCGCCTTAGGCCTTGGCATTATCCTTATCACTAACGATTGGTTTGGTATAAAAGACGCGTGGGGCGCTGGTACAACAGTGGTGGCTTTCTACTTCATATTATCGGCTGCCGCCAATCTTTACTTTGCCTTTACCGAAATCCGTAAGGCACCCGGCATCGAAATGGCTGTGGAAACCGCTTAGCGCATCCTGCTTATATTAGCGCCTGATTATTTTTTATGGGGCAGAACACAAACGAAAGCATAGTGGGTAGCAAAATGACCTTTGAGGAATTTAAAGCCGAAGTGCTGGCCGATTACCGCCTGGCCTGTGTATCGCGCGAAATGAGCCTGCTGGGGCGCAAAGAAGTGCTTTCGGGCAAAGCCAAGTTTGGCATTTTTGGCGATGGTAAGGAACTGGCCCAAATTGCCCTGGCCAAATCATTTGCAAAAGGCGACTGGCGCAGCGGCTACTACCGCGACCAAACCTGGATGCTTGCCCTCGGCGAGTTAACCGTTGAGCAGTTTTTTGCCCAGTTATATGCCAACCCTAACCCGCAGGAAGAACCCAACAGTGCAGGCCGCCAAATGAACGGCCACTTTGCCACTCCCATTCAGGACGAAGACGGCAACTGGCTCAACCAAACCCAACGCTACAATTCCTCTGCCGATGCTTCCCCTACTGCCAGCCAAATGCCCCGTTCATTAGGGCTTGCACTGGCCTCAAAATTATACCGCGCAAACACAGGCCTGGGTAATGTTTCAAACAATTTTTCAAAGAACGGTAACGAAGTTTCCTTCGTGTCAATCGGCGATGCTTCCACCAGCGAGGGCCTTTTTTGGGAAACCCTCAATGCAGCCGGTGTGCTCCGCGTGCCGCTCGCTATTTCCGTTTGGGACGATGGCTACGGCATTTCGGTTCCGCAGAAATACCAAACCACCAAAGAAAGCATCTCCGAAATAATTAAAGGCTTTCAGGCCGATGAGGATGGCAACGGCATTGATATTTACGTTTGCGAAGGCTGGAATTATCCTAAGTTGGTCGAAACCTACCGCTCCGGGGTTAATAAAATGCGCCATACGCATATCCCGGCACTGTTTCATATTACCGAAGTTACACAGCCCCAGGGCCACTCTACTTCTGGTTCGCACGAACGCTACAAATCTGCCGACCGCCTCCAGTGGGAAAAAGATTTCGACTGCATCAAAAAAATGCGCGAATGGGTTATCAGCAGCGGCATCGGGTCCGATGAGGAATGCCTGCAAATTCAGGAGGATGCCAAAGCCCATGTAGCTGAAGGTAAAAATGCAGCCTGGCAAAAATTTATAGCTGCCATCCGTAACGAAACCGCTGAGGCGCTGGCCCTTCTTGAACAGGTAGGCCAGGAAACCGGCGATGCTGATTTTATTCAAACGGCAACCGTTGCCCTGCACCAGGTACTCAACCCCGTTATCCGGGAGTTGCCCACCCGCAAGGATATTATCAAAACCGGCAAGTTGGTGTTGCGCCGTTTCAGGGGGCAAAATTCCCCCGCTGTTAACGAACTGCGCGATTGGCTTACTGCTTTTGAAAAAAAATACCATACTGTTTACGATGCTTATACTTATAGCGAAAGCCCGTTAAACGCCCTTAAAGTGCCGGTGGTACCCGCCTTGTACGGCAACGAATCGCAAATGCTTAACGGCTACGAAATCCTCAATCATTACTTCGATGCCTCCTTTGCCAAGTACCCTGAATTGCTGGCCTTTGGCGAAGACGTAGGCAAAATCGGCGATGTTAACCAGGGCTTTGCCGGCGTACAGGATAAGTATGGCGAACAACGCATTTTCGATACCGGCATCCGCGAAGCCACCATCATGGGCCAGGGCATTGGCTTAGCCTTACGCGGCCTGCGCCCTATTGCTGAAATCCAGTATCTCGATTACCTCGTTTATGGCCTCGAACCTTTGGTCGATGACCTTACCTGCCTGCAATACCGCACCGCCGGCAGGCAAAAAGCGCCTTTAATTGTGCGCACCCGCGGCCACCGGCTCGAGGGTATCTGGCATACCGGCTCGCCAATGGGGATGATTGTTAACTCTCTGCGCGGCATGTATGTTTGCGTGCCACGCAACATGGTGCAGGCTGCCGGTATGTACAACACCCTGCTGCAAAGCGATGAACCCGCCCTGGTGGTCGAGTGCCTTAACGGCTACCGCCTTAAAGAGCAACTACCCCAAAACATCGGCGAATTTACCGTGCCGCTGGGCGTACCCGAAGTGCTTAAGCAGGGCGATGATATAACCCTGGTTACCTATGGTAGCTGCGTGCGCATTGCCGAAGAAGCCATCATACAACTCGAAGAAGCGGGCATTTCTGTCGAGTTGATTGATGTGCAAACACTGGTACCTTTCGATATTCACCACCATATTATCGAATCCGTTAAAAAAACAAACCGGGTGGTGTTTTTAGATGAAGACGTGCCCGGTGGCGCTGCTGCTTACATGTTCCAGCAGGTGTTCGAAAACCAGGGCGCTTACCGCTGGCTCGATAGCGAACCCCGCACCATTACTGCCAAAGAACACCGTAGTGCGTACGGCACCGATGGCGATTATTTCAGCAAGCCCAGTGCCGAAGATGTGTTTGAAACCATCTACAGTATAATGCACGAATCCGCTCCCGATTCATACCCTGCTATTTGATATTGCTTTCGTTTACATAGCAAAAACAGCGTCTGTTTTTTTTGTCTATATCGGCTCTATTTTGCTCTATTTTATCTATTTTTTTCGCATAACTAATTGATTGTAAGCATTTTATCTACTTTAGATAAATAAATAGATACCACACTGATTATCAGGCGATTACGCAAATTAAAATTTAAAAGCCTTTGCCCGTAAAACAGGCCTGCCGGAATATCCATACCTGCAAACATAAGGCGCCGCACCTGCCCTCTGCAACAAAAGCGTAACAAATAACTTCACATTAAATGTGTAATTGCACATTTTGTATGTGTAAATCGGTTATTTCCATTCGGCAATGCTATCCATTAGTTTCACGGCTCACCTCAAAATTTTAAACTATGTACACAATCAAGTCTGCGGCCAGGGAATTTATTGCTCATTGCAAAATCGAAAAAAACCTAAGTTCAAAAACAATCAAAGCTTATCAAATTGACCTTAGGCAACTGTTGGAATTTTTGGTTAAAAAGAAATATTCCATTACGATAAGCCGGATAACTAAAATTGAATTGCGCGATTTTCTGGAATCAATTTCCACACTTAAGCCAAAGTCGGTAAAAAGAAAAATTGCCACTATAAAGGCGCTCTTTAACTTCCTCGAATTTGAAGATAAAATAACCGTTAACCCGTTAAGGAAAATGAGGTTGCGTATCAAAGAGGATAAGCGATTGCCTCGGGTGCTTAACCTTAAAGAAGTAAATGCAATTTTTAACCGCGCCTACAGCCGCAGCCTTACCGAAACCCCCAACACATTTTCACATCTCGAATCCATCAGGAACATTGCCGTAGTAGAGTTGCTGTTTGCAACCGGCGCACGGGTGTCTGAAATTGCCAACCTTACTGATAGCCAGGTTAATTTAAATAGTGGCGAAATAAAAATAAAAGGCAAGGGCAATAAGGAGCGGGTTATTCAAATCTGTAATCATCAAACGCTGTCTTTACTGCGGCGTTACCAGCAGCTTTCAGGGCCGGCACGTCAGCGGGCAGGCGGCTTTTTCCTGGTTAACCGGTTCTACTCAAAGCTATCTGACCAATCCATCCGGGGCATTGTAAAGGGCCTTTCGGCCAACACCGGTATTCAGATAAAAGTTACCCCACATGTATTCCGGCATTCCTTTGCCACACTCTTGTTAGAAAGAGATGTGGATATAAAATACATCCAGTCCTTCCTGGGCCATAGCTCAATAGCCACCACACAAATTTATACCCACGTTAACCGCGAAAAGCAAAAACAAATCCTGCGTTTAAAACACCCCCGAAAGGATTTGAACCACAGTTACCCGAGCGAAGGATAACTTAAAATTATCCGCAAGTATTCGTTATGGACGCACCGCTCAACCCTATTATCACCGCCATCGTACCCGTTTATAATGCAGAATTATATCTCCAAAGATGTATTGATTCAATTGTTAACCAGAGTGAAAAACGGTTGGAGCTAATCTTGGTTGATGATCTTTCTACAGATAAATCTCAATTAATAATGAAGGAGGCGCAGGAAAAATATGAATTTGTAACAACCATAGTAATGGCAAAAAAAGGTTATGCTGGTGGCGCTAGGAATGCTGGCCTAAAAGTAGCAAAAGGTAAGTATATTAGTTTTATTGATTGCGATGATTGGATTGATACAAATATGTACAAAAATAGTATAGACTTAATGGATAGGACGATGGCTGATGTTGGGGTATGCGGGGTAATCACGGAATATCCTAGCCCATTTGACTCTACATATCGATATTTCTACAAAATAGAAAATGTCATTGAGGGAAAATTAGCTTTAAACTTAATGTGCAGACAATATAATCAGGATCTATCTATAAGTCCATTGATGGGTAATAAAATTTTCAGATTGGACTTTCTTAACCAGAATCGCTTAAAATTTGTCGAGAATTGTTTTAACGATGACGATGTATTTAACTATTTGAGTTTTCTTCATGCCGACAAGGTTGTGATAACACCGAACTCATTTTTGCACTATTTTCAGCAAGAACACTCCATTACTCATTCATTTTCAAAAAAGCATATTGACGACCTGCTCCATGCTTTTAAAATAATTAGGACTGTTTTAGAAGAAAAGGAATTGTATGAATTGCAACTAGAGAATTACTATCCTTTTTTTGAAAAGTGCCTGTCCTTTATTCTGCAAGTTCTTCAAAATGTCGAGCCTGACAGAAAAATTCAAAACGAATATTTACAATACTTTTATTCGAAATGTACAGATACGCAAATGATGAGTGAATATATTCAATATCTTGGCTTATCTAGAGTGAGACGATTCCTGAACCCTTCGATTACACTATAGTGTAATTCTTAATGTACTTTCCGTATTTCTTATCAAAAGCCGGTGTAAAATCAGTTCCGTGTTTTCTGTCAAGCCGCGATAATGCAATATAGCTGTGTTTTAAAACAAAAAATTGCTTGGTCTTGATTATTTCATCTTGCTTATCCTTAATCCATTCCAAAATAGCTATTGCACCGTCCTGGCGTTCAAGTTTACCGATTGCGGCAATCATACTCATTGCTGAGAAAAAATTGTCTTCAACAGCTAGTTGGCGATTTAAGCTTTCCCCAGCTTCATATAGTTTTTTTTCCCCAATAATATCGGATAAATGTTCCCGTATGTAACAACTTTCATGAAATAATGCATCAACTATGATACTGTCTATTAATTTGTCGTTTGTGGTCATTAAAAATCGTTCAACTTTGTATCTGTTTAAATCAATAGTTGCAGACTTGGAGGCTGAAAAGTAATTAATGATCCAATTCATGGCTATTGCCAATTTAGCCCTATCAAGGGTCAATAGTATCGCTAAATCTATTTGATAAGATACTAGTTCTTTTGGATTAATATTATAAGTAGTAAGCAGATTTCCATATAAAATATCATTAACGATTTTATCTGTGATTTTATATTTAGAGCAAGTAGTGATGCATTCAAAAAAGAACTTCATGATTCCACCCAAGAAGGAATAATTGCCTGCTTTAATAGTTGTATCGATAATATTGATAATTGCATCAAAAAATTGCTCAAAACTACTTTCTTCATAGTCGCCAAGTTGGTTAAGCAGAATATTAGTCGCAATTTGTACTTGCCCATCTAGGGATGATCTTAGGTAATCGATAAACTCTTCTTTATTGTCATTGATTAAGCGTATTATATTTCTTTGCTGCAGCGCTTCGTAAAATCCTAATAAGTAATTATTATCTTTTAAAGTTTGAATTACACCTGATGTCAAGTACTTTATGTTTTCTTTATTATATATTATATTATTTATATGTCTTATATCAAAAGGTATATCTTCAAGCTTTTGGGTAATTAGGATTATGTTTTGAGCATCCTTGAAAGTATGAGCTATACCTAATTCGTAAAAAACGTTGGCATTTTGATTTGTCAAATCAGCGATAATATAATGAGATTTAAGTATTTCATTTAAAATTTTATTCATAATTGGCTTGCTCCCTAGTATTTCATCAGCTCTATTACAAACATACCCGTTATCATTTAATGCCTTTTTCAAATGACCATAAATACCATCAAATTGTTCCTGAAAAGGCATCAGAATAAAACATCGGTTCTTTTCTATGGGAATTTTTGCGTTACGAAATTGCTTCGGATAAATACTGTAACCATCCATAATTTTAAGTTATCCTTAATTGATTTCTACAAATAACCGCACATTTTTCCATTCATGCAATCCCCGAAAAGGTGAACAAGCGCCACTTAAATGTTAAAATGTATTCTTTGGGTAACATCTCATTTTTACGGTGTCTGGTTTTTTTGCCTGTTTTCATATTGCCTATATTGGCCTGCTATTATTAATACAATCATTATGGCACGTACCAAAGGCAGCGACGAACTCTTTAAACTGATTCATGCGCTTACAGTTTCCGAAAAAGGTTATTTCCAGAAATTCGCCCTGCGCCACTCCGGAAAAGGAAATGCTTACCTGAAGCTTTTCAATGCTATTAATAAGCAAACCGAGTTTGAAGAAACTACCCTCAAAAAAGTATTTAAAGATTACGCCGTTTTAAAAGTATACCTCTTCGATATGATTATGGATAGCATGCTTATTTATAACCGCAAAAGCAGCATGCAAAACCAACTGCTTACCGATATTATCCGTATTGACTTTCTGAACCAAAAAGGCCTTGCCGGAAAAGCAAATAAAATAGCGGCTGCGGCACTCCAAAGCGCCCGCAACCATGAAATGTTCTGGTTAGAGGATTTTTACAGCAGGGTTCTTTTCCATACCAGCGTTCGTGGGTTTACGGCCGATGAGCGAATTGAAAAAAACCAGCTTTTCTTCAATGGGCTGGGCAACATAAGGGAAAAATCTGTTGAGGCTGATGACTATAGCCGCATATTCAATGATATAATCGGTTATGGGAACCTGAAGTCTTTTTACAACATAGGGTTTCCCGAAAATTTTGACAAAGAGGTTGCCGAAAAAGTGAAATCAAAATCGTCTACCCTTTCTGTAACTGCTGAAAGAAACCGGTTAGAGTGTTTGGCGATGTATTACTATATGAAGCGCAGTTTTTCTGATTCATACCAGCCTGCGTACGATGCATATAAACTGGAGCTAAAACTTGCCAGGGCAAAAAGCCCATTGACCGATAATTATAAACTGATAAGGGCTATTCGTGGGTTGGTTATTGCTTGCCTGCATACTAACAGGTACGAAGAAGTGATAAAGCTGGCCGATGCCATGCTTAAAATAATCTTGCCCGATGAAACAAAGAATATTGAAAACACATTTTTTGCTTTTACCTACTATCAATACGCCTACTGGGGCAGTGGCCGGCATAAAGAGGGAGATAAGTTTTCAGCCGATAAACTTCCGTATAAATTAATAAAAACCAATGGGCATGCTTTCCCTCATCTTGTTTTAGAGCTGTACCGTTTTAAAATGCTGTTCGAGTTTTCCAATCATAATTACAACGAGGTTTTTAAAACAATGGCCCACTTTCAGTCTCTCGATTTAAAAAAGCTGGCCCCCGACTTTTACAAAAGCACCGAAATTCTGCGCATAATGTTGCAGGTCGAATTAGGGCATTTCGATGTATTGAAAAGCTTGGTGAAAAATGCAGCAAAGCATCTTAAGCCTTATGGCCTTACCCCTTTCGAGGCAGAAATATTACTAATGCTGGGCCGTATTACTGCTGCCGATAAAACAGCAGTGCTTAACAAGGTAAAGGCCCGTGTGGAAGAGGCGAAAAATGATTTCAGGCTCTTCGATACATTTACAATTGGCTTTTGGCTGGCTACAGTGCTCGATAACAGAAGCTTGGGTAAAATGATTGCAGAAGAACAGGCAAGGCCCGAAATGATGTAAATGCTGTGTTGTGCTTACAAATTGGGCGACTTTTAATTTTTGGGGCAAAACCCTCTTGGCTTTAAATCATGAAACAATACATTTGCCTCAACAGCAACAAATGAATTTAAGCTTTAGCTATTTCTGAAACTTGAATTTATTAACTCAAACCTTTTGTTCATGAAAAACATGTTACCATCTTGTAAATTACTTTGTGTACTGGCCGTATTGTCGTTTTCGCTCAATGCAGGCGCACAGTGTTATAGTTTTGACGATTCTATTATCCCCCCCGGCGATGTAGCCCATGCCTTTAATATTTATGGCAATGGCCATCAGGGCTTTTTGCAGGACTGGAACGTTACCAGTGGTACCCCTTCTTTGGAGAAGACAGGCTCGCTGGGCGTTACAGCATATAGCGGCGTTCAGTTTGGCTGCACCGTAGCCTGTAATTCCGGCGCTACACAGGCCGAAGGCGTAAGCCTGCACCATGCCTTTCAGCAGGGCCATACCTACCGGGTTACCCTTGCCACCCGTACTGCCCCCGTTACCGGTGGCGGCAACCCTTTAGATATTAATTTCATCCTGCTTCAAAGCCCCATTGCCTATACTTATAGCACCAGCAGTGGTTGCAGCGCCACCCCCGCAATCCCACAGGGTGCAGTGGTGGTTGATAGTATTATTAACTATTCGCAAACTGCCTGGTCGGTTAAAACAATTACCATTAGTAACCTTACGGCCGATTATTCCGACCTTTGGTTCCGGGTAAGTTTCACCAGCGATTTCAGCAACACAACCGCTTTTTGTTTCGATTCGGTTTGCGTAGCTGATATTACTACTAATGGCGATTGTTATAGTTTCGATGATTCTATTATCCCCAATGGCGATGTGCCACATGCTTTTAATATTTATGGCAACGGCCATCAGGGCTTTTTACAGGATTGGAACGTTACCAGCGGCACCCCTTCTTTAGAGAAAACAGGCTCGCTGGGTGTTACAGCATATAGCGGCGTTCAGTTTGCCTGCACCGTAGCCTGTAATTCCGGCGCTACACAGGCCGAAGGGGTAAGCCTGCATAAAACCTTTGAACCCGGCCATACCTATACCCTTACATTGGCCAACCGCACAGCCCCCGTAACTGGTGGTGGCGACCCGCTGGATATTAAGTTTATTCTGCTTCAAAGCCCTATTGCCTATACTTATAGCACCAGCAGCGGTTGCAGCGCCATACCTGCTACCCCGCAGGGGGCTTTAGTAGTGGATAGCATTATTGGCGATACCAGTACTGCCTGGACGATTAAAACAATCACCATCAGCAACCTTTCAACCACCTATACCGACCTATGGTTCCGCGTTAGCTTTACCAGCGATTTCAGTAACACCACTGCTTTCTGTTTCGATTCAGTTTGCCTTACCGACCAGGGCACTACCCTGGCGGTTAACGATTTAACCACAGCGCCAGCCCAACCGGTGTTATATCAAAACAACATGAACCCCTTCAGTTCCGAAACCACTATCCGCTATTATGTGCCCGAAAGCGGTTATACTAATGCACAAATAGTGGTGTACGATGTAACCGGCAAAATGGTAAGGCAGTACTTTGCCAAAAACGCTGGCAATAACTCGGCCGTATTCGAAGCAGGCGAATTGGGCGCTGGCATCTATCTTTACAGCCTTGTTGTAAATGGCCGCCGTATTGATACTAAGCGCATGATGTTGGTTAAATAACCCTTTTCCCCGTATACATCTATACCCCAATCATCCGGCTACATAAATCGCCGGATGATTTTTTTTGCCCCCATACTATGCCGCCCCTTCCTTCCGTTAAACAAAAGTTAAACCCTGCTAAATAGCTGGCTTTTAAACCTGATTTTTTTGCACTTTGGCATTTCAATACCTATTCACCGCTTTTTATATTTTTACCCCCTAATGGCAGAATACATTGTTAGTGCGCGTAAGTATCGCCCCATGCGTTTCAGCGAAATGGTGGGGCAGGAGCAGGTGGCCACCACTTTAAAAAACGCTATCCGTACCGGGCAGTTGGCCCATTCGTTTTTGTTTTGCGGGCCGCGTGGGGTGGGTAAAACCACGGCGGCACGTATCCTGGCCAAAACCATAAACTGCGAAAACATTACCCCCGATTTCGAGGCCTGTGGCAAGTGTCAGTCGTGTATTTCATTTCAACAAAATGCCTCGTTTAATATCCATGAACTGGATGCTGCCTCTAATAACTCGGTGGACGACATCCGTGCGCTGGTTGACCAGGTCCGTTTCCCACCCCAAAGCGGTAAATACAAGATTTATATTATTGATGAGGTGCACATGCTTTCTGCCGGTGCTTTCAATGCTTTTTTGAAAACACTGGAGGAGCCGCCCCCTTATTGCAAATTTATACTTGCTACTACCGAAAAGCACAAAATCCTGCCAACCATTCTATCGCGTTGCCAGATTTTCGATTTTAAGCGTATTAGTGTCGAAACCATCGTTAACCACCTGCGCCATATATGCGAAGTGGAAAAAATTGATGCCGAAGAAGATGCCCTGCATATTATCGCCCAAAAAGCCGATGGCGGTATGCGCGATGCCCTTTCTATGTTCGACAGGCTTTCAGGCTATGCCGGTGGCAAACTAACCTATGCCTCGGTACTCGAAAACCTGAATGTGCTCGATTACGATTATTTCTTTAAGGTAACCGATGCCCTGCTTACCGAGAACCTTTCTGAAGCCTTGAAATTGTTAGATGAGGTGCTGAAAAAAGGTTTTGAGGGCGATGATTTCATCCTCGGCCTTTGCGAACATCTGCGCAATTTACTATTCTGTAAAGATAATGCCACCGTTAAAATGCTGGAGGTAAGCGATTCCCTGCGCAGCCGGTATGCAGCGCAGGCCATTCTTGCCTTGCCCGATTTTTTGGTTAACTGCCTTAACCTGGGCAACCAGTGCGATGTGCAGTACCGCACCTCAAAAAACAAACGGCTTACCGTAGAACTGGCACTTATAAAAATGTGCTATGTAAATGCGGCCATAAGCCTTGAACCCGCAAAAAAAAAAGTAACGTCTGAACCGCCTGCTGAAAAGCAGCAATCGGTTAATGCTGGCTTACCGGAGGCGCCCTCAAAAAACACGCAGGCGGCTGCCCAACCGGTGGCAAACCAGCAGTCCGCTAATAAGCAGCCGGTAATTTTACCTAAAACAAAAAAACTGCTTACTGCCGATTCAATAGATGAGGTAGATAAACCGGCGGTGGGTGTAAACCCGGAGGAAGAAATTTATTCGGGCGAAGTATTGGTGCTTAACCAGGAGAATATTACCAGGCTTTGGGCTGAATACGCTGCTAATGTGCCCGATGAAAAGAAAGGCCTAAAAATGGTATTCGATTTTTGTAAGCCTGTTTTAGATGAAAACGTTTTGAACCACGTGGTGGTTACCGCCGGTAGCGATGTGCAGCTTACCCGCTTAAGCGAGTTTAAACCCGGTATGCAGCGCTTTTTAAGCCAGCGCACCGGCGTTGATATTGAACTGGAAATTGTGGTTGATAAAGAGGCCAACGAAGGCAACAGGCCTTTTACACCGCGCGAAAAATTTGAGCATATAGCTGGTAAAAACCCGGCTATACGCAAAATGCAACAGCAGTTTGGGCTTGAACTGGACTATGATTAATGATAACGTATAAAAAAATAAATAAATAATATGAAAATCAGATTTTCCCTGGCCATTTTGTGCCTTTTGTTTATGCATTACGCAGGGGCGCAAAAAAAGCCAAATACGCAGACCATGCAAAGCAAGCCGGCGCCAACGCAAACTATTACCCCACAGCAGGCAGCCGCCAAACAAAATTCATTGCAAACACCCCCCGCAGGGCGTTCTGCAAAAAGCGGTACTACTGCTTTAGGCAATGGCAACGGTATTAAACCCGAAGTGGTTCGCAATATGGCCCAAACTTTTCCCAGCGACCCTTTCAAAGTGCGTATCTATACCCTGCCCAATGGGTTGAAAGTTTATATTTCAGTAGATAAAGATGCCCCCCGCATTCAAACAATGATTGCGGTAAAGGCAGGTTCTAAATTCGACCCCCCGCAAACTACCGGCCTGGCCCACTACCTGGAGCACATGATGTTTAAAGGCTCGCACGATTTTGGCACTAAAAACTGGGCCAAAGAATCGGTATTGCTCGATTCTATCTCCGCTTATTTCGAATACCACAAAAACGAACAGAACGAGGAAAAGAAAAAAGCCCTGTATGCTAAAATCGATTCGTTCTCGTACGAAGCATCAAAATATGCTATCCCTAACGAGTACGATAAAATGATGACCTCTCTGGGCGCTAAAGGCACTAATGCTTTTACTTCTACCGATATGACCGTATTTGTAAACGATATTCCATCCAACGGCCTCAACAAGTTTTTAATGCTGGAAGGCGACCGTTTTCAAACCTGTGTGCTCCGCCTTTTCCATACCGAATTGGAAACCGTATATGAAGAATTTAACCGCAATCAGGATAACGACCGGGTATGGAGCGAACACGCTATCGAAAAAGCCCTGCTGCCCAACCATCCTTATGGCACGCAAACAACTATTGGCCGCGGCGAGGATTTGAAAAATCCTTCTATGGTTAATATTTATAACTACTTCAATACTTACTATCGTCCCGATAATGTGGCTATTATTTTAAGTGGCGATGTGGATCCTGATAAAGCGCTTGAGCTAATCAATAAATATTTTGGTAACTGGAAACCCGCCCCCATACCGGTTTTTGTAAAGAAACCCGAACCGGATATTACCAAACCTATTATAACAGAATACACCGGCCCGCAGCCTGAGCATGTTATTGTAGGCTATCGTTTCGACGGCGCTAATTCGCACGATGCTATGATGGTGAAACTGGTGGATATGATACTTGCCAACGGTCAGGCCGGGCTTATTGACCTTGATTTGGTGCAACAGCAAAAAGTGCTTACCGCTTATAGTTATGTGGACGATAACACCGATTATACTTTCCATAAATTTTACGGCGAGCCCAAACAGGGGCAAACTTTAGAGCAGGTGAAAGATTTATTGGTTGGCGAAGTGGATAAAGTAAAGAAGGGCGATTTTGGCGATTGGCTGCTGCCTGCCATTATCCAAAACCTGAAGTTGCAGCGCATGAAAGAGGCTGAAAAGAACGATAGCCGCGCATACAATATCATGGCTTCGTTTGTACACAACATGCCCTGGAAAGATTGGGTAAGCGAACTGGATGAAATGGCTAAAGTATCAAAAGCCGATATTGTAAAATTTGCCAACGAACATTACAAAGATAACTACGCTGTATGCTATAAGCGCGTGGGCGAAGCTGACGTACACAAAGTGGACAAGCCCAAGATTACCGCGCTTAAAATGGATAAGGAAAGCGAGTCGGCTTTTAAAGAAGCATGGGACAAAATACCCGAGCCACCGGTTACCCCTAAATTCATTGATTTTAATAAAGACATTACCCACTTAGCCATTGCCGGTGGCAAAGTGCCTTTTGATTATGTAAAGAACGACGTAAACAAAACCTTTACGCTCCAGTACATTTTTGACATGGGTACCGATAATATCCGTGAGCTGGGCCTGGCGGTGGAATACCTGCAATACCTTGGCACCGATAAATACACCGCTGAGCAGCTAAAAACGGAGTTCTATAAACTGGGCCTTGACTTTAGTGTAAACACTGGCCGCGACCAGGTCTATGTTTCACTTTCCGGCCTGGAAGAAAACCTTGAACAGGGCGTGAAATTGTTTGAGCATGTGCTGGCTAATGCAAAGGTTGATAAGGATGTTTACCAAAGTATGGTAATGGATATGTTGCAACAGCGCGAAAACGCCAAGAAGAAAAAAGGCAACATCATTTTTGCCGGCTTGCCTAGCTACGCCAAGTATGGGCCTAAAAACCCTTTCAATAATGTTTTAAGCAAACAGGAACTTGATGGCATGGACCCGCAGCATTTGGTTGATTTAATCAAATCGCTTTCTTCTTATAAGCACAAGGTATTTTACTATGGCAGTATCGATGCCCAACAGGCTATGGGGGTTATTAATGGCCAGCATAAGGTAAATGGCGCCCTAAAAGATTACCCGGCTAAAACGCCTTACCCTGAAATTCCTATTGACCAGACAAAGGTTTACCTCAGCTATTACCCTATGAAACAGGTTGAGATAATTATGTTGGGCAAAGACGTGCAGTTCGATAAAAACCTGTTCCCGTATTTGTATTTGTATAATGAATACTATGGGGCCGGGCTTTCGTCTATCATGTTCCAGGAAATACGCGAAAAAATGGCGCTGGCTTATTCAGTGTACTCCAACTTCGGTGTGCCGCAATATGCCGATGAATCGCACTACCTTACCTCCTATGTGGGCTCGCAGGCCGATAAAATGAAAACCTCGCTTGCCGAAATGGATAAGCTGCTGAATAACATGCCCGAGGTGCCTCAGCAGTTTGAAGATGCACGTCAGAACGTAATCAAATCCATTGCAAGCGATTGGCTTACCGGTACCGATATTTATGCCGCTTACGAGCGCGCTTTAAAACGCGGCTTGAATTACGATGTGCGTAAGGATATTTACGAAAAAGCCCAAACCCTTACCCTTACCGATATTCATAAATTCTTCGACCAGCATATTAAAGGCAAAAAATTTGCCTATCTGGTAATTGGCCAGCAAGGCGCTTTAGATGAAGATGCTTTAAAGGCCATCGGTCCGGTGGAACAACTTAGTATGGAGCAGATTTTTGGCTATTAATACCAAGCATTTAAAACAAGCGGGGCCGCTCTATTCCAGGGCGGCCTCGTTTGTTTTTACGTACCGCAGTTGGTTAAAATTGCGGTTATAAGTGCCCAGCAATATTTTGGCATGTTCACGGTTAAAATCGCGGCGGCTAAAGGTTTTAAGGGTTTCGTTCATAAACTGCATTTTGCAGTTGCATCCATTTTGCTGCATTTCACAGTTTACATGCACCACGTTGCCGTTGTCAAACCAGGTAACACTCTTTACCAGTGCACTATCGGCACTAACATAAACAGTGTCGCGGCGCACCAGGTTCATCTGCATATACGCACCATCGTCCCAGTAGTATTCGGTAAATTCTTTCCAACTGGCTTTGTGGCTGCTGTCTTCAGGCGGGTAGTACGAGTACATCCAGTATCCGGTTTTCCGGTTGTCTTTGTAGTTGCCCACTCCGTAGTTAAAGCGCAAGGCCCCAAAGTGGTCCGTTGAATCCTTTACGCGCTCTTCCCACCAGCCTTGTTTCCGCCCCATCGAATCTACATAGCCGCTCCCGTACCAGGGCACATTGGCCGTATCGGGGTTGTGCGCCATGCACAGGGCTGTGACAAAAAGAAGCAGTATAAAAGCCGGTTTTAAATAGCGGTACATACAAGTTTAACTACGTATTATACGCAGCCCGGCTTTAAATAGATTCATTAAAAAAACAGGAGGGGGCTAAAATACCCTTATAAAGCCCAGTTGAACGCACCAGCCATTGGGGTAAACGGCAAATTGCCTGCTGTTAAGCGAGTTCAAAACATTATACGAAATCATAACCGGGAAAAAGAAATTGCGCACCTCCAGCAGGTTATAGCCCACCCCCAGCATCAAATTCGGAATCGTGCGCTCTACCCGGGGTATCGATACAGTGTAGCTATTGGTTTGGTTGTTGTAATTAAGCGTGGGGTTATATACATCATCCATAATGCGGTGCAGTACCTCAAAATTGGCCCTTACAAACAAGCCGCGCCATACATTGTATTGGGCAAATACACCCCCGCCAAAGGTGTGCCAGTAGGCATTGGTGCGGTGTACCTCACCATTAAAATCGGTATAGCCTATGTTTTTAAACCCGGTGTACAGGTAGGTAACCCCGGCCCCGGCAAAAAAATTCTTCCATACCCTGTGCCCCACATAAGGCGAAAACCCTACGTTAATCCCGCTCTGGAACATCCCGAAATCGAAATTGGGCTCAATAATATAATCCGAAAGGTCAATCTTTGGTTTCTTTCCCAAGGCACTCTTGTTAGGTAACCCCGGCAATTGTGGTGCTTCCTGTTGTGGGTGGCTCGATGGCGGCGGCAGGGCATCATCCTGTGCCATCACCGCACCCGATGCCAACATTACTGCCATAAAAAGGATAAACAGCCTGCCCATATTTTCAAAATTAAACTATAAAACGCTAAAAATTAAAATGCTCTTTTTCAGCCTGATTTTAATAGTGGTTTTTTACCATAAATATAGCTTGTATGTCGCCCTGTGTCAAGTAAACGTGGGCGGTGCTGGTTTATTACAATGTGGCGGTTGTTCAGGGCTTTATTTGCGTTACCGGCACATCATTTTCACCAGTTCCCCAGCTGGTGTTAGGCGTGGGTCCCATTTTTAAGTCCAGCGTTCCGCCGTTCATTATTTGCTGGTAAGTAATATAGCTTTTGGTATACGTCTCTCCGCCCAGCTTTGCGCTTTGTATATAAACGTTTTTATCGCTGTTGTTACCGGCGGTTATGGTAAATGTCCTTCCATTCTCTAAATGGATAATTGCCTTATCCACCGCAGGCGAGCCTAATGCGTATTGGTCTGAACCGGGGCAAACCGGGTAAAACCCAATAGCGCTGAAAACATACCAGGCGCTCATTTGCCCGCAATCTTCATTGCCCGCCAGCCCATCGGGCTCGGCACGGTATAACTCTCGCATTATGCGCCTTACAATGGCCTGCGTTTTCCATGCCTGCCCGGCATAGTCATATTCATAGGCTATTTGGTGGCTGGGTTCGTTGCCATGCGCATATTGCCCAATCAACCCGGTTATATCTGCCTTTCTCTTTATCCCTTTAAGTTTCGAGGTGGTGGTAAACAGCGAATCCAGTTTGGTGGCCAGCCCCTGTTTGCCGCCCATTAAACTCATCAGCCCGCTAAGGTCCTGTGGCGCATAGAAAGTATATTGCCAGGCATTGCCCTCGGTATAGTGCATCGAAACTTTGTAGGGGTCAAAGCCCTTCAAAAAATGTTTTTGCCTGGCGTGCATAAAGCCGCCAACCGTATCAAAAACCTGCCGGTAGTTTTCGGCGCGCTTTATAAAAAAATTATAATCATCTTTTT
>DASZPC010000705.1:0-6959 GCA_035550455.1 Chitinophagales bacterium
CTGTATTTTGGCAAAAGTTACTTTTCCTTTTGGGGCAATGCTCATAATGCGGCCCGCAATACTTACCTCCTGAAAATTCTTTTCAGTATCGTTATACCCTTTCAGTATTTGCTCAGAATTGCAGTTTACATCAAACATGGCAGCCGGGTAAGGGTCAATACCCAGGGCATCAAGCTCCTTTAGTTTTTCGCGGCGTATTAATTCCTGTTCGCTCAAATGTTGGCTCATATATAAAACGATGTTGAGGCAGCGAAAATAAGACTAAGCCTATATGAATGAAATATTTGCCGGATTATTTGCAGGGCTTTAATGGCCTGCAAGTTTTGCTTTTAAAAACTCGCCGAGCTTTATATTGGCTTCTCTTGCTTTGGGCAATACCCGCCAAAATGCATTGAATACATGAAACTTGCGGGGATAAACCTCAAGGGTAACATCCACCCCTTCGGCCTGGGCTTTTGCAGCAAAGCGTGTGGAATCATCCAATAGCATTTCCTCTTCGCCCACCTGCACATAAATGGGGGGCAGCCCGGTGAGGTCGTGAAAAATAGGGGAAGAGTAAGGCGATTTGGGGTCTTCTTCGCCCATATAAAATTTGCTCCATACAGGGAAACCCTCGGCTACCAGCATGGGGTCAATATCTTTTTTAGTGTGGTACGATTCGCCGCTCATGGTATGGTCCAGCCAGGGCGAAAGCGCGAAAGCGCATTTGGGCAATGGTATGTTGTGGTCGCGCAGGTAAAGCAGGGTGCAAACCACCATGCCGCCACCAGCCGAGTCGCCGCCAAAGGCAATGTTTTCGGGTGTAAAACCATTTTGCAAAAGCCACTGATAGGCTTTGGTGGCATCTTCAATAGGGGCGGGATATTTGTGTTCGGGGGCAAGCCGGTACTCAATTATAAGGGCTTTGATGCCTGCATTTTTGGCAATTTGTGAAACCAGTGCACGGTGAGTATTAATGGAACCGGTGGAATAACCGCCGCCGTGAAAATACAACAGCACTTTAGTGGTGTCGCAGCCATCGGGCGCCACCCATTCGCATTTCATCCCGCCTATGTCAATCTGGTTATAAGTAAAACCCGGTAAGTGGTTGTTGAATCTGCCGGCTACCCTTTCAAAACCGCGGCGGGCAAAAAGGATGTCGTGATAATTAACGCGGCTCTTAACCCGCCGTAATAAATTTTTAACCAGGAATAATCGTACTGTTGACACGAGGCATTGCTTTAGCCTTCAATATTGGTAATTTTTCTTCTGCTTTTTATATAGGCCACCATTTCAGGAACATTAGCGTATACATTTTCAAAAAGCATTATTTCGTTTTCATCATTAAATGTAATAGTTACTTCCTTATCGTAAATGCTAAACGGGCCCCTGTAGCGGCTATAACCTTCGGTAACATCATAACCGCCTTTTATAGAAACAATGTCTTCGTAATTATAAACATCGGTAATTGATGTAAAAAGAAAATCGAAACGCATAGATTGCTCGTTGAGGGTAATGGCAATAGGGGGAAAGTCTTTAAATATAAGGTAAACGAAGGGCAGGCCAACAACAGCAATACCTACTGCCCCGCCAATACCATCGTTTGAAAAGCCAAACCAATACAATATAACCAGCGGCGAAAAGGCAAGTACAATACCAAGCAAGGCCATCACTATTTTAATGAGGATATAAGAAAACTGAAAACCTGATTTCATGCGGGTTATGTTTTATGCCCAAGCGGATACCTTTATTAATTGCCTGCTAAAATAATATAAACAGCACTATATATTTTAAGCTACGGCCATTAATACTGCAAAGGCTTTGGCAATTTCCCCTTTGGCAATTTCGGCTTTAGCCATTTGGTGGGCCTGTTCAATACGCTTTTGAGGGGAAGTTTCGGTTAGCAGTGCAGCGGCTTCATTAATTTCAGCGGGTGCAGGGAAATCATGCAATGTAGCCACCTGTGCAATTTCGTTACCGGTAAGATAGGGCGAATGCTTAATGCTATCAGGCAGGCGGTCAAAACCAAGCCCCACCTCGTTCAGCATTTTAAAGCCCGGCACCCTGAATATATTTTCGGGTTGCACCCGGCACCAGTATTGCTGCCCCATGCGGGCTATGTAATCCATTTTAAACGGGTCGATACTGCCATCATCGGTAAGCACCTTTTCGTTTATGTGTATCATTTTTACCTCGCATATTACCAGGTTGCCCGCACCACCCCCATGCCCGGTTTCTATTACCTGTTTAACTTCGCATTCCATTTGCACATAACACTCAGCTACACGCGGTGGTTTAACGGTTTCAGAGGCTACTGCTGTCAAGCCCGCTTTGGCAAATTCGTTTACGCCTTTTGGGTACATACCAGCCGCCAGGTTCATTTGGTACAGCATTTCGTAATGCGCAATATTTACCACACATTCGGGTACTTCCATTACATTATCGTGCGTGTTTTTGGTGGCCCCTGTGCGGCCTGAAAGCGCGGGCGAATAAACCAATGTTGGCGGGTTAGAACCAAAGCAATTAAAAAAACTGAAAGGTGCCAGGTTTACATTCCCGTTTTTATCAATAGTTGAAACAAAAGCAATAGGACGCGGGGCAACCGCATGTAAAAGGTACTCGTGCAATTTTGGAATGGGGAGTTCGGAAGGCTTGAGGCTGAGCATGAAAGCACAATTTTATTTCAGTTAGCAAAACATTATCCAACAAAAAGCATGTACACTGCCGGTAACAAAACGCCTATGGTAACCAGCCCGGCTAAAATGTTACGGGCTTTTAAGGCCTTGTTCCGCAAAACAATTACATCGGTAACCATCATCAGCAAAAACCAAAAGGTAAACATCATCCACCGGATAATTTCGCCCGAAGGCAAAGCGCCATGTTCGCCAGCCATAGCGGCATAAGCAATCTGGAACATAGCGTACGAGGCCATGCCAATAGTAATAAGCAGTACTGCCAATAAGAGGTATTTCATAGTGCCGGTAAAATTTTACCACTACATTCGCCAAAGCCAATCCTTACGCCGTTTTTTTCGCAGTGCCCGCGTATTACAATAGTGTCGTTATCCTGTATAAATTTCCTTTCAGTGCCATCGGGCATTTTAATGGGGTTTTTGCCGCCCCAGGTAATTTCGAGCATAGAGCCATAACTATCGGGGGTTGGCCCGCTGATAGTACCGCTGGCATACAAATCGCCTACTTCCATGTTACAACCATTCACTGTATGGTGTGCCAGTTGCTGGCACATGTTCCAATACATGTATTTAAAGTTTGAACGGCTTACGGTTTGTTGGGCGCCTGTTGCCGTTACTATGTCAACTTCAAGGTTAATATCATAGTTTTTTGCCCCGGTAAATTGCAGGTATGGAAGCACTTCGGGTTCCTGTTGGGGGCCATTTACTTTAAAAGGTTCTAGTGCCTCCAGTGTAACAATCCAGGGCGAAACGGTTGAGCCAAAATTCTTTGCCAAAAAAGGGCCCAGCGGCACATACTCCCATTTCTGAATATCACGGGCGCTCCAGTCATTAAACAGCATCAGCCCGAATATGTAATCCTCGGCCTGTGCGGTTGATACCGAACTTCCCAAAGCCGTTTCTTTACCCACCACAAAAGCCATTTCCAGTTCAAAATCCAGCCGTTGCGAAGGCCCGAACGAAGGCTTTTCAGCATCATCGGCTTTGGTTTGCCCTTTGGGGCGGTGAATGGGTGTGCCTGAAACTACAATGGAAGAGGTCCTGCCATGATAGCCCACCGGCAGGTGCAGCCAGTTAGGCAACAATGCATTTTTGGGGTCGCGGAACATAGTGCCCACATTAGTAGCGTGTTCGCGGCTGCTGTAAAAATCGGTATAGTTAGGTATGTGTACCGGAAGCAGCATTTCCACTTCGCTTTGTTTAATAAGTGTGGCGGTTCTTAAAACGGTATTAGCCTGCAGTTCATTATTTTCTGCGCCCAGCAAATCAGAAACCCTTTCGCGCACAGCGTTGGTAATAGATTTGCCCAGTGCAATAAAGGCATTAAGGCTTTTTTGGTTAAATACGCTTTTATCAAAGTTTAAATTATCGAGCAGACCGGCACCGGCTATGCCAGCGAGGTCTAAAATATAATTGCCAATAGCTACACCGGCGCGGGGCGCACTGCCTTTTGTTTTGAAAATACCGAACGGAAGGTTTTGGATGGGGAAGTCGCTGTTTTTGGGTATTTCTACCCAGCTTTTTAAATGCGGGTTGTTGGCTTTGCTCATAAACTTATTTCAGACATCAAAATTCCAATCATTTTCCGATTCGCCAAATTGTTTGCGGGTATTTGCTTTTTGTATCTGTCTTTCAATAATCAAATCTGCAATAACCGGCGCAAAACTTTCGGGTGTGGAGCCCTGTAAAGCATTGTGTAATTTTTTCTCACTCACGTCCACCCGGTATAATATCCACATCAGTTTTTCCATGTCTTTTTCAGCCAGCTCTTCAATGCGGCGGATAAGCAGGGCGCGGATGGCCTTCATTTTTTCATCTTCGTTATTAGTGGCAGGCAGTAGCTGCGCGTCAATATCAAACGAATCGAATATTGGTTTTTCTATCTCCTCCATACTCAGTATATTTTCTCCAGTTCGTCTTTATCTAAAACCCCCAGGCCAAACAGGGCAAAGTCGTACTTAACAGGGTCTTTAGGGTCAAAGCTACGCAGGCTTTCGGTAAGTTCTAATACGGCTTCCCAATCGGTTTGCTTTCTTTTTACCAGGCCAAGTTTCCGGGCCACCCGGTCAACATGTACATCGAGGGGAATAAGCAAATGGGCGGGCTTTATTTTTTCCCAAATGCCAAAGTCAACCCCTTTGTTATCATGGCGCACCATCCAGCGCAAATACATATTGATACGCTTGCAGGTTGATTTGCGCAGCGGGGTGGCCACGTGCTTACGGGTGCGCTGCGGCGCATCGTCCAGCGAAAAAAACAAATCGTGAAAGCCAATTAAAGCCTCGCCCCGGTGTGGGGTTTTTACCGGCAGGTAAGCGGCAAAGGCATCTTCCAATGACTGATGCTGCTTATAATAATGACTAAAAAACTCAATAAAATAAAGGGCATCGGTAGCATTAAAAGTACGATGGGCAAATTTCAAAAACCGTTTCAGGTCGGTATCGGTATGGCCGGTTATAAATTGGTAGGGGGCATTATCCATTAGCTCAATAATACGCCTGCCCGAATTGATGATTGATTTGCGGTTGCCCCAGGCTATGGTGGCGGTAAAAAAGCCCGCTATTTCTATATCCTGTTTTTTGGTAAAAAGGTGCGGTATGCAAATGGGGTCGGTTTCAATAAAACGGGGGTTATTATAGGCTTTATATTTCCGTTCAAGTAATTCATATACAAAATCTCGGCTTACCGGGGCTTTTCCCATAAAATATATAAATGTATGAAAAAGCTTAGAAGAAAGATTTTGAATGATTTGCTTGGAATATTTACCTAAATACTATCTTTATTCCGTTCTTCAACAAAATTTAACATCATGGAATTAAGGATTACCAAAAATGCATGGGCGGTTTGTGCGGCCATGTTACTTTTTATTTTTCAAGCTTCAGCCCAAAACAAGGATATAGACAAAGGCAAGGAGGAATTAACCAAGGCGCTTGACCAAAAAGATGCTTCGAAAAAGCAGGATGGTATAAGCAAAGCCCGGGAGCTTTTTCAGAAAGGCGGCATGAAGCCCCAGGAAATATCGGTTACGCTTGGCGATGCTTACCTATCGAAAGGCGACCTGCAAAATGCAGCCAATAATTACAATGCCGCCGGTAAAGAAGAGAAAAAAGAAGGCCTGAAAAAAGTAGCCGATGCCTACGTAGATGCTGCTTTTGCTGAGGAAGATGAAAAGAAAGCAAACCGGGATATAAATTATGCCATGAAATACTACGGTAAAGCCGACGCTACTGAAGAAGGCGCCCGGGGTATTGGCGATAAATATTACGAGAAAGGGGCTGATAGCTACGACAAGGCGCTGCAATATTACCTTATAGGCGGGGCCAACGCTAAAGTGGAGCAAATAGCCAAGGAATATTTTGAAAAGGGCGGTGATAATGAAGATAAGGCCGCCGAGGTGTATATAAAACTCAAGTCGCCGGAAGGGTATGAAAAAGGTGGTGATATTTATTTTGACCGCAAGGAATACCAGAAAGCTATAGATGCGTACCTGGCAGGCAGTGTAACAAGCGGTATTAAAAAGTATGCCGACTACCTGTACACCCAGCACCGTAACGAAGAGGCTGATAACCTGTATATAAAGCTTGGCGAAATAATGGGCACAAAAAAGGATGATAATGCCCTTGAAAAACTTGCCGGTGAGTGTATGAAGAAGGGAAGCTATGATTTGGCCGCCCGTATTTATGACAAGGCTGGCAACACCACTATGAGCGACAAATGTATGGGTTATGAAAAGCTGATAGATTTTGATCTTGACAGCGCTGTAATGTATTTTAACCTGATAAGCGATGCGGCTATGTCGAAAACCATTACAGACAATACCAAGCTGTTAACACCCCTTAAAGATTATGCTGAAAACCTGGATGACCTCATGAAGCTTGCCCCACCGGTAAATATGATTACCGATAGTGTAACCGGGCAATCAACCCCTTCTGCCTCTGACCAAAAGCTGCTGGATGATTATTACAAATCGGTACGCGACCAGGTTATTAAAGACGTATATGGGGTATCGGCGGGTTATGCCAAACTAACCGACCCCGACCTGAAAAAGTATGCCCACATCCGCTTTATGCGTTATGGCGCGATAAGGAAGATACTTGACCCTGAAACTTTTTCGATTAAGAAACAGAAACTGGATATAAAAACCCAGGATGTGGTTTTATAAACCGGAGAATGATAAAATTAAAAGAGGCCCTGTTTTTACGGGGCCTCTTTATTTATGCTAATGCCTGTTTTAAATCATCCAGCAGGTCTTCTATATCTTCCACCCCTACGCTAAGGCGCAGCAGGT
>DASZPC010000706.1:0-6087 GCA_035550455.1 Chitinophagales bacterium
GTTTTAAATTGCACCTTATTGGCAAATTTCTCAACCTTTGAAATTTTTTCAGGTTGTGGCCTGTCAATAGTAACCCCAAAGGGTTGCAGTATAGATATAGTAATCCGGCCAATTATTTTAGCACGATAAGGTTCGTACTTATCTATGCCTTTCAGCACACGGTCATAAGTACGATCGCTGTAATTCAGGTAGGATAAATAAACCAAAGCCTTATTTAAAACCTCATTAGCTTTTCTTTTACGTTTCGTAGCCAATGTTTCTTTAGTTACTGGTGGGGGCGGGGCGCCCTTGTCGTTAATTTCACCGGCGTAACAGCGGTTATTTAACAACACCAAGCAAACCATTAAAACCAGCAGGTACCGGTATGCGCTTTGCCCCATCTTGGAAGCCCAAAATGAGGTTTAACTATTACTGGTAAGTGTTTGAAAGATTAAGAAAAGTATAAAGTACCGGTAATAAATAATTACCTGCACTATAACGGAAGATATATTATTAAACTAATAGAATTTAGTTACTAACCACCAGCCGTTGTACCGATTCGGTTTTGCCATTTATAACCAGTGCACATAAGTAAACCCCATTAGCATAACCATTTGCATTAAGCAATATACTGCCTTTAGTCGTTGATAACCTGCTGGTTGTTTTTAAGCGCCCAAGCAAATCGTACACCACAAATACCGCATCTTTCGGTTCAGATGGCAATTGGTAGTACGCTACAGCCTGTCCGCTTAATGGGTTAGGCGATATTTGAAGCCAGGCAAGGTTTTTATTGCCGGTATTATTAATTGATGTAGCAATGGTAGTATCAAGAGCCTGAATGGTTTTGCTGAGCGAGTAAACATAATCGCCTGTGCAATCCAAATCCTTATTGGCATCCACACTGGCCAGGTAAAAAGTAACACTGCCAACATTTGTTGATGGCGCCTGCCAGGTAAAATGCCAGGTAATAGAATCGCCGCTTATGTCATCAATACCATAAGCAGTATGTTCCACCCATACTTTGTTTTGGGTATCGCAAGGGCCGGTATGCGGGTGTGCCGCATCAACCAGTTGGGTGCGTACGTTATCGGTTAAAGTAATTAGGCCGGGCGTAGTGGTAATATCGTTATCCTGTAAAGCAATTATCTGAAAACCACCCCGCACCATGCCCGCCCGTGCCAGTGAAACAGTAATAGTATATGTGCTATCGTTGTGATAGCCCCAATCGGCCCCACCTAAATACAGGTTAAGGCGTGCGCTGCCTGAATTGGTCGCATAATCTTCATGGCAGCCTGAAGAGTTGCAGGTATTCATTTGCGGCAGTTCGCCGGCATAGCAACTGGGCGGACCGGCGCTTTTACGCTCGCCATGCAAATTCATACAGCCTTCATCACCGCTATTGCCTGTAAGCGAAGTGAAAACCAATACAACCGCCAGCAGCAAAAACGAAAGGGATATTTTTTTCATTTTGGGTTTCTGTTCATAGTTATTCTATCAATACTTTTTTTACTTCCTTTTCATTTCCATGCCTTATTACCAGCAGGTAAATACCGGGTGCAAAACCCGCTATGTTTAATGCGATGCTTTGTGGTTGTGTATTATCATAACGCGCCATTAACTGCTGTGTATTGCGCGAAAGCATATCCACTAAATCAATAGTGGTATTTCCGCCCACAGCAAAACGATACCTTATTGATAATTGCCCATGCGCGGGGTTAGGATAAACGGAAATAACCTGGCTGCTATTAATCTCATTTACAGCCGTTGGGGTTTCCGTTAAATTAATTTGCGTGGTGTACACCGAATCGCCATTGTCGGTGGCATCGTTATTAGCGGCAACGGCCGCTGCATAAAGCGTTACAGGCCCGGCCCCTGCTTCGGGGGCAGTCCATTTAAAAGACCACTGGCCTTTGCCAGCGCTGTAAGGATTGGTACCCTCGTATTTATAGGTGATATAATTACGGCCTGCAAATTCGTTTATGCCCGCAAAAATCTGAGTACGTTCGCTGTCGGTTACCGTTAGTTCACCGGCATTGCTGGTGTCGGCATCCTTTAAAGCCACCAACTGAAACCCAAAGCGGTTAATACCGGGCTGTGTAAGCGATACCGTAATATTGTAAGTGTTGCCGGGCTGGTACGTTAAATTGCCATTATTATAATCTATGGCAAGAATGGCGCTACCGGTATTGATATCGCTACCCATGTGGCAACCGCTTTTGCCACAGGTATGCTCCACCGGGGCGCCGGTACTGCCAAGCGGGGCGCCGTTAGATTCAACCCCGTGTTGCCCCGATGTTAAAACAATAAAGGTAGCCAGCGCCAGCCCGAAAATAAGAGTTACCCGTTTCATAGTTCAGCTTTTTGAAAGTAAGGGAGAAGGCCAAAGCCCCCTCCCGTTTTAAATTTGTTATTCAGTTTTAACCACCTTACGGGTAGCGGCAATTTGGTTATTGCCAATAATATTCAACATATAAATACCTTTTTCAAGGCGCGATGTATTAATAACAGTTACACCCGATGCAGTGTTTACACGAACTGTTTGCACCACCTTGCCGGTAACATCCATTAAAGTTAAAGTACCATTTTCAATCGCACTTGTTTTTATTGAAAGCTGGTTGCTGAAGGGATTGGGGTAAACCGATACCAGGCTACCTGCAATGTTATCAATGCCGGTACAGTTGTTCACCGTAATAGCTGTAGAGTCGGCCCCTGTACAGCCTGCGGGGCTGGTGTATGTGTAATACACATAAGTAGTGCCCACCCCGGCCGAGGCAGGGTCGAAGGTGGAATTGGTAACCCCATTGCCCGAATAGGTACCGCCGGAAGGCATACCACCGGTTAATGAAAGCGGCGAGGCATTATTACAAATGCTGGTAGTGCTAATCATGGTCATAACCATAGGCATTGGGTTAACAGCAAAGCTATCCATTTGCATAGCCGACATGCCGCACCCATTAGATGCAGTAACCATTACATAACCACCAGTATTATTCACAGTGGCATTAATTGTGCCTGAGGTG
This sequence comes from Chitinophagales bacterium, assembly GCA_035550455.1. GTDB lineage: Bacteria > Bacteroidota > Bacteroidia > Chitinophagales > LD1 > Bog-950. The sequence continues at coordinate 3,000 of DASZPC010000706.1, forward strand.
GAAGAGCCTGTCCAGCCGTTGGGCAACATCCAGGTGTACATACTGGCTTCCGCGTCGTTCGACACGGAGAAACTAACTGTTGACCCTTCGCATATTGAAGCCGGTGACGATATTATTACTGAAGGGGTATCGGGCATAACAACCGGGTACTCGGTTTTGGCATTGCTAAGCGGCCCGTGGTGCGGGTTAAGCGCATACACCCTGGGGGTAATAGTAGCAAAAGCCGAAACACGTGAATAGTTAGGATTATACAGATATACATTAAAAGGGTGCCAGGTTTGGCCTTCGTTGCATGAAGCTTCACCGCCGCCATAATAAGCTGCCAATAGATAACTTACATCCGTTGAGCCATTGCCAGTTGATGCCCCTAATGCTGTAATATTTTGAGAAGGCAGCGCTGCCACTGACACCCAGGTTGGGTTTGATAAGGAGGCTTTAAATACACCGGCACCGGCAGTACCGGCAAAAATGCTACCGCCCACATAAGCCAGCGAAGTAACGTCCTGGTTCAACCCGGTGCCTGTCCACGATGCCCCGCCTATGCTAACATAAACCCCGTTTGCGCTGCCCACAAAAACAGTATCGCCCGCGTTTGCCATAGCGGTAATATCGAGGTTAGCTGGTAAGCCGGAACCGGTTAATGACCAGCTGATGCTGCTTTGTAAAGTACTGTACACTTTTCCATCAACCGTGGCCAGGTATATTTTATTACGGGTAACCAGCAGTTTTTTTACGGCCATATTATTAAGCCCAGTGTTGGCTGTTGCCCAGGTAGCGCCCGAATCGGTACTTACATACACCCCGTTATTAGCCGTACCGGCATAAAGCGTGTGATTGGCCGTAATACCCAGCGCATTTACATGCAGGCTATCATCCAGGCCAGTGTTATGTTTTACATATACCGCCGATAAAATGTAGTTATTGCAAACAAATACGCCCTGTTCGTTGGAAACGGCCACTGTTGAATCGAGTGCGCAAATAGCGTAAGATTCGAGGTTATTAAAGCCGGTATTGTATGCTGACCAACTGTAAACACCTGTAGTGGCTTTCCAGGTACCGTTGTTAGCAGAACCCGCAAAAATTTTGGTTCCGTACGAACCCAGTGCATGGATAGTATCCATCAACGAACCGGCAGCCATCCAGCTAACACTTGTAAGCTGGCTGTAGCTGACCCCCATATTAGTAGCAGCATACACTGAATCGCCAGCTACCATTAAAGCATTAATATGTGTATTGGCAAGACCCGTATTTACGGCTGACCATACCAGGGTGCTTACAGTAGCCTGAAAAACCCCCGATGCCGTACCGGCAAAAAGATTGCCGCTGCTATAAGCAATGGCAGTAATATTCAAATCGGTAAGGTTGGTGGTAAGGCCAACCCATGCGCCTCCACCGTTTAGCGAAATAAAAACGCCACCACCTGCTGTGCCTGCAAAAATGGTATCGCCCGATGCTGCCAGGCAGGTAATATGTAAATTGGTAAGATTGGTATTCATGGCCATCCAGGTGGTACCTGAGTCGCCGCTCATAAACACTCCACCGCCATCTGAACCGGCAAAAATATTGCCGTTGCTGCTTACAACCGAAGTAAGGCTGCGATTGGTAAGCATATTATTGCTTATTGCCCATGTTACACCCTTATCGTTTGAAATATAGATACCGCTATCGCCTGTAGCCGCAATAAGTTTGTAACCAATATGCGACAGGCCGGTTATATTGCCCGATGTAAGCCCTGTGTAGTTACGGTAACTCCAGTTGGTAAACTGGGTATTGGTACTGGTATAAACCCCACCGGTTGGCGAACCCAGGTACAAAAAAGAATCGATAACTGTATAGGCCGAAACGTGCCCGCCATAAGGCCCTTTGGTTGACCAGTGAGCAATAGAATACTGAAAGCTGAAAAGCAAGGCAAAAAGGCTTATTACACTAATTTTTATAAAGGTTTTATTTGTGTTCATTGATTGTTTTTTAATAAAATGAATTAATAGCAGCAACCCTCCCGGTACTTTTGCCGGATAGCCACTGAAAAGAAAAAAGGAAAGCTACGCCTGGGGTGGATGAAAAACGGAATACAGAATGGTACTGTACGGTTTAATAAGATAAGCCGGAATAAAATTTACGGGCTGTGCAATAACCAACGGAACCTGACAATAAGAGGTTTCGGAAAAGAGCGGCATTTCGTAGTGCTCCTTTAAGTTACCTGCCGGAGACTGGTCTTTCTTTTCCTCGTTATTAAGTTCCTTTACTAAATGACAGTGCCCGTTGCAATGCAATTGTGGCTTATCGCGGTTTTCGCAAAGGTGTGTGGCAATATATGTTTTGTTCACCTCGTAGCTGGCAAACAACAGCAGGTTAACTGATGTTTGGGCTAACAGGGCAGATAATAACAATATTGCTATACCCTTTTTAAACATTGAATTAAGGTTTTGCTTTTGATACACAACAACCAAGTGTTTTATCAAAAGCATAAGAAATATAAACCACATAATTCCTGCCCGGCCTGTAAACATTGCCCCAATCGGCATATTCGCGGTACTTTGTGTCCAGCACATTTTCCACCGAAAATTTAATTGCCAAAACATGGTTATGTATAACAAATTTGTAACCGGTGCGCAGGTTCAGCAAAAAGTACCCGGCAGTGGCCGTTTCGCCTATTTCGGTATTCACGCTGTTTTTGGCCAGTGCCCAGTCTCCCTCGGCCTGTATGTGCCATCCTTTGATGCCATAGCCAAGTGAGTTGATACCGCGTAAAGGCGAAAGCAGCGGAACGGGGCTTCCACCGGAAAGCCTGCCGTAAGCATAACCCAGCGTATTTACCGATTGCAGCCCCTGCTTAAGGGTGAAACCAGCCGAGGCGTCGGCCCCGGTAATAAATGCGCTGTTAATGTTTGTATATTCTTTAACACCCATTGAACCAATAGTAAAGGCGGGATATTCGCCTTTTACGGTGCCAAGTATGTAATCGTATAACCGATGGTAATAACCGGTTACACTAAACCTGAATATCGTGCCTGAATAGGACAGGTTCGCTTCGGCCTGCAGGGATTTTTCGGCTTTAAGCGATGCATTGCCTATGTAATCGTAGCCA
>DASZPC010000707.1:0-2180 GCA_035550455.1 Chitinophagales bacterium
GGGCGGGTAAAAATAAACGCCAGCCAAAAAAGAAAGGTTTGGTTAATGCGGGTGCGATAATGCAGCATTACCACTATTACAATAATGGCCGCCGTTATACCGGCCCCGGTTAAATAACTAAGGCCCATATTATCGCTTAAAAAATCGCCGAAAGCCGTGCCCAGGCTGTTTGAAAACAATATGGCCACCCAGTAAAAAACCTCAATCTTCCGGTCAGTAATAGGATATACCTGTATGCGCTTCGCGCTTTTATACCATAGGAATAAAACAGAAACCAGCCCCCAAAAAAGTATCAGCGAACCGATGGCATACCCCAGCCCCAGGGTGCGGTCCATAAAATCAGAAACCTCGGTGCCGGCGGTGGTGGTGCCTACAATTACCAGCCAATAAAGAAAGGGGTGGAATTTGCGGGCCCTTAACTGAACCAGCAGCACCGCTAAAAAGAAAACCACTGTTAATGCCAGGCTGGATAAATAACCCAAATTCAGGGTCATGGAAAAAAAATCGCCCAGCGTTTCGCCCAGCGTGGTGGACAGGATTTTCATTATCCAGAAAAACACCGTAATGCGCGCCACCTTATTAAAAAGCGCTGATTCCTCTTTCATGCCTGCTAAATAACAACAATTGAGGCAATGTTAGGCTGGGAGACCCGATGTTAGCCGCTGGACAACATCGCCGGAATAGAAAATGCAACCCTACTTGTTCCTCTTTCTGACCCGCTTTTTCCAGGTGCGGGGATGACGGGATAAATGAACAATAGCAATAACCGTAATTATGTTTTTATCAATAATATAAAACACACCAAAAGGAAAGCGTTTTGTTTTTGCTTTACGTACCCCTTTGTATAAAATTTCGTTGGTTAGAGGGTTTCGCGATATACCTGCCAGTGCGGCATCAACGCTAAGCAGAAAATCCTCACCCAAGCCTGCCAATTGCAACTCGTACCAGTCGTAAATTTCTTGTACATCATACTCTGCTTCAGGCAAGAAGTCCAGGCTATATTTCATTTCCGCTTCTTATTCCTTACATTCCTTTTAATCGCTTCCCAGGTAGTCCGTTTGGATGTGTTATGGTAGGTTTCCAGGCGCTCGTCAATAATTTCTTTATGCTTTTTATTTAGTTTGATTTTATCTTCGGCAATGCTGTCCCATATCTCCTCTACCAGCAAAATTTTTTCCGAAGTACTAAGATCTTTGTAATTCATTAATTCCATATCCAATTTTGAATGTATGGCTAAGATAAAGGATTTCAGATAAAAGATTCAAGGCTCAAGAATGATTACTCCTGTTCAAAAACCCTTTCAATATTCTTATCGGGCCATAGCCACATAATAGCTACCGCAATAAAAAGGCCCTCTGAAATAAACGGGTTAATAAATGCAAACGGTATGCCCGCAAGGTACATCACTGTCGATGCCAACCCTTTTTTGTTTTGCCGGTGCATTACTTTAATAATGGCATCGCTCCAGTTATTACAGCTTTTTATGGTGTTTTGCAAAAACGTCCACACCAATCCGCACACAGCCAGTACAATGGCATATATGGCTACCGGCATAGGGGCAAAAGATGTTTCGCCCACCCAGGCGGTGGCAAAGGGCACCAGCGATAAACAGAATAACAATAGCAGGTTAAGCACCATAAGCGTACCGGTAACTTTTTTTACGGTATGCAGCAGGTGATGGTGGTTGTTCCAATAACCGCCCACAAACCAAAAACTCTGCACATATGCAAAAAACGCCGGGGCCACCGGGGCCAGGTCTTGCAACTTTTCGCCTTGCGGCACTTTAAGCTCCAAAACCATAATGGTAATAATAATAGCCATTACCCCATCACTAAAAGCTTCGAGGCGCGATTTATTCATGAATTGAATATAAAAAGTTTACGGCCTTGTAACTGCCCGTTGTTGAGTTGCGACCAACAACAGCGGCGGAGCCAGTTACATGCCATAGCTGCGCGACAGCGAGGGGTGGAGATTCAATGCACAAGTATTCCGCTAAAACATCTGTTTTCATCTATTTTTTGCATCTATTTTTATTGATTATGTAAGCACCCCGTTATCTGGATAGGGTCGGTTTAGACTTTGGCTGGTTAATGATGTTCGAAGTTAAATTATTTATATCAGAGCTATTATTATTAAAACCGCTGTTGCATGTGGTAAACTCCTGGGTAGGCTGTGCGATG
>DASZPC010000708.1:0-3835 GCA_035550455.1 Chitinophagales bacterium
GGGGGGTAATGGGTGGGTCGTGCTTACAATTTTCACGCCCGAGCATAACTACACCAAGAATAAAAACTAACACGGCGCTCTTCCTCATTATTATTTACGCCCCTTTATTGCAGGCTGAATGCTTGTGAAAAATTATCGGCAAAATGGGCGGCTATTGCCAGCTCACTGGCGTTTGAGCACTGGGTTTGCCCTTCGTTAACCAAATCAATGGAGTCGTTATTATCGGGGTAAAAAATTTTCTTTACATCTAACACCATATTTAAATTGGTAGTGTTGCCGCCTGTTACCGAAAAATTTCCATCTACCTGCCCGGACCTGTAAATAGCGTTCGTGCCAATGTGGTAAGTTAGGCCATGCCTTAACAAAGTATCCTGGGTATCCCATTTTGCGTCCATGGTTTCAAACCGGTAAAGCAACATAGGCCACCACATATCGTAGCCCCCGCTTAACGGGCTTAGTAAATTAGGGTCGCCGGGGTCGTGCAGGTTTTGCAGGGAATCAACCCCGTTCCAGTAAATAATTTTCTTGTATTCCCCTATAGGTATGTTTTTGTAGGTAACAGATAATGTTGCCGGAATATCAAAATTGAAAATAGCCACCGTATCTAAATCAACCACCGAGTTATCGGTTTTTACCAGTTGTATGTGCGATAAATAAAAAGCCAGGTTTTGTACTTTCAGGTAACGGCCCTGTGGGTCGGTGTTAAAGGAGTTCAGCGCAAAACTTTGGTCGCCGTATTTGCTGCTCATTTGCAAAACCACAGTTCCGGTGGTTGAATCAGCATCGTGATGGCACGACCATAACCCAACTATTAAAACAGTTACTGCCAACAAGGCCAAAACCTTCAATCTTTTTTGCATGGTAGTACAAGTTTAAGCCGCCGAATTTACCACAAAGTTTTAAGCTAAAGAAGGATAAATACCCTGTTAACAATGAATCAGACGCCGAAACCCGCACAAAGTAAGCCCATCTTGTAAAATTTAACATTATAAAAATAAAAAGTGCCACGGCCGTGAAAACCCAATAACGCCATTACAACATTATGACCATCTTATTTTTAGCAGGCAACACAGTGCAATAAATTATAACGGAGTTCATTTCTTTGCCTTCATTGATATATTTATACCCATGCGCCGGATAGTCCCCCTGGTAATTATCTTATTCCTTACCTTCAAATTTGGCGCTGCCCAAAAAAAGATTGCTATAAGCGGCATGGTAAAAGATGCCAAAACGGGCGAGGCTATGGCAGGCGCAGTGGTTTACCCCATATCGAACCCCACTGATGGGGTAAGTGTAAATGCGTATGGTTTTTATTCCCTGTCCTTAAACCCGGGAAGGGACACCATTGTGGCGCAATATATAGGCTACGACAAAAAAATTATTGTCCTTAATTTATTCGCCGATACCATCATCAATATCAATCTTGGCGAAGAAACCCGAAAGTTACAGGAGGTAGTAATTAAAGCCGATAAAGGCAATGAAAATGTTACTTCGGCACAAATGGGGGCCGAAAAACTGGATGTGAAAGAAATTGATCACATACCGGTTATACTGGGCGAAAAAGACATCATGAAAGTGTTGGAATTATTGCCCGGTGTAAAATCGGCCGGTGATGGCAACTCGGGCTTTTATGTGCGCGGAGGGGGCGCCGACCAAAACCTTATTTTGCTGGACGAAGCACCGGTTTACAACCCCGGCCACCTGTTGGGCTTTTTCAGCACTTTTAATTCGGATGCCATAAAAGATGTTACGCTTTACAAAGGCGGCATGCCAGCCGATTTTGGCGGCAGGCTTTCATCCGTAGTAGATGTGCGGATGAAAGAGGGCAACGATCAAAACTATAGCGTATCGGGCGGTATTGGTTTAATCACTTCGCGCCTAACGGTTGAAGGCCCTATTAAAAAGCATAAAGGCTCGTTTATTGTATCGGGGCGGGGCGCGTATGCAGGCTTGTTTGCCAAGCTTTCAAAAACACCTTCAGTAAAAAACAGCACCCTTTATTTTTACGATGTTAACCTTAAGGCCAATTATGCCATAACCGACCGCGACCGCATTTTTGTTTCGGGTTATTTTGGTCGCGATGTTTTCAGTTTTAATAACAGGTTTGAATTGAACTGGGGCAACATTACCGCCACCGCCCGCTGGAACCATGTTTACAGCGATAAAGTATTCTCTAATACTTCTTTCATTTTCAATAACTACAACTACCAGATTTTGGTGGGCGAAGACACCAATCAGGCCACCATTAAATCGGGCGTGCAGGACTTTAGCCTTAAAGAAGATTTACAATACTACCCAAACAACAAAAACACCCTTCACTTCGGGTTCAACTTTATTTACCACACATTTACACCGGGGCAGATAACCGCTATATCATCTCAAAACAGTTTAGTTAAATTAAATGTGCAACAGGAGCGTTCGCTCGAAAGCGCCTTCTATGCTTCAAACGAACAGGATATTTGCCCATTTTTTAAAATGATATATGGGGTAAGGGTTTCGCTGTTTACCGCCCTGGGGCCGCAAACCACCTACAACAGTTATGCTTCTATTGCAGGCGAATCAACCACTACCACTATCCCCACCGACTCAAGCATATATAAAGCGGCGCAGCCTATTGTTACCTACTGGAATATTGAGCCGCGTTTATCCATGAATTTTATTATTAATGAACACAACTCCATTAAAATATCTTTCGACCGCAATACCCAATACCTGCACCAGCTTAGCAATACCACTTCCACCAACCCAACAGATTTGTGGGTGCCCACCAGTAAAATTGTAAAACCCGAAATATCGGACCAGGTGGCAACCGGTTACTTTGGCAACTTTTTGCACGGGGCTTTGCAGCCTTCGGTAGAGATTTACTATAAATACCTGCAAAACCAGATTGACTATATAAGCGGCGCCGATTTGATTTTGAATAAATATGTTGAATCGCAATTAACCTTTGGCAACGGCTGGAGCTATGGCATTGAAACCCTGCTGAAATACGATGTATGGAAATTTCATGGCTGGGCAGCCTATACCTGGAGCCGCACACAGCGTAAATTCCCCGATATTGATAACGGCGTGCCTTTTTATGCCAAACAGGACAGAACCCATGAAATATCGCTGGTGGTAATGTGCGACATTACCAAAAAATGGAACGTATCAGCAGTATGGGTTTTCTACACCGGCAATGCGGTTACATTCCCGGCGGGCAGCTATAGCATTGGTTCCTCATCATACGCCCTTTACACAGAAAGGAATGGCAACCGGATGCCTAATTACCACCGCTTAGATATTGGCGCCACTGTTGAATTGAAAAAACATAAACGCTGGGAACATAACCTGAATATGAGCATTTATAATGTTTACGGGCGGCGCAATGCTTACGCCATTAATTTTCAGCAGGACCCGAAAGACCCTTCAAAAAACCAGGCGGTGGAGCTAACGCTTTTCCGCTGGGTGCCTTCTATTACCTATAACTTTAAATTTTTGTAAGCGTGAAACAAAAATGGCCCATACAAAATTTAAAGATTTCCCTTATAGCTTTTGCAGAGGTGGTAATAACCGGTTCGTGCCAAAAGGTAATTAACATAGACCTGCAAACGGCAAACAGTATAGTGGTTATACAGGCCTATGTTACCGACCAACCGGGCATAGATACCGTAAAGCTAAATTACACCGGCAGCTATTACAACCCCGGCCATTACCCGGCCATAACCAATGCCGTAGTGGTAATAACCGATAACACCGGCGCGGTTGATACCTTTATGCAGGTTGATAGTGGCGTTTATGCCTCTACCCATTTAACCGGCATACCCGGCAACACCTATACCATGAAGGTTTTTGC
>DASZPC010000709.1:0-1666 GCA_035550455.1 Chitinophagales bacterium
GGATTAAGAATATAACCAGGCCAATAGTACCCTGCTCGGTTAACGTAAATAATAAATAGTTATGCGTGGTAGAGCGTTCGGGGTTATCGCTTACATAGGTGCGAAAATCGGAAAGGGTATAACGCTTGTAGTAAGGATAAAAATTGCCGGGGCCGAAACCCACCCAGGGGTGGTCTTTAAACATGCGCGTGGCGGCTACCCAGCGGTAAACCCGCTCCATACTGGAAACATCCTTTCCTTCAAAAGTACTGGAAAGGTGTTTTTCAAAATCATCGTGGTAAATGGTTTCCTGGTAAACAGGGGCATAATCGAGAAAATGATTGTTGTGGAACAGGTTTGCCACAAATAGCGTGGCCCCTATGCCTATAAACAACAGCACCGGTTTCATCAGTTTATGCCTGATAACCCAGAAGAGCGGATAGATGAGCAACAGGGCGAGGTAATCGGTACGGGTGTATGATAAATAGGTGGCAATGATGTAAAACAGTATGGAGAAATTAAGTAGCCTTCTTTTAAAAGTACCCCTTTGGTACCAAGTACGTGCCAGCAGTATGAATGGGAAAAACACCGAGAGGATAGCGGCATAGTTAACGTGGTTGCGAAAGAATGGGGGCATGGGGGTGTTTACTTCATCGAAAGCGAATTTTAAACGCGCGTGACGGATGATAACCTGTACAATAAGCAGGGTAAGCGGGATGTAAACACACCAGAACATTTTTTTGAGGTCGTCTTTATTGCGAATGATAAAAGCCGAAAGCAGGCTGAAAGTGGTGATGTACCAAAGCTTGGCTAAAAAAACTTTGAAGGAAACCGTTTGATTAACTGAGGTGATGGCCGAAAGAAAAATCCAGAAGAGGTGTGCCGATAAGGCGATAATAATAACGTTGGCAAAATAGCCGGTGGGGAGCGATTTGTAATTGGTAAGTATAAAAGCAAAGGTGATAAACATAAGCCCTATCATTAAAGGCTCATCGGGTAAATCGGTGCCGAGGGAAGAGGAGAAGCTATATTCCATGGAAAGCGGAATAGCCACCCAAAGCATATAAAACAGTAAGCGGAAATTGATAATGCCGGTGTAAACCACCAGCAGGCCAAACGGGATAAGGGCAAGATAGTACAGCCCTGAACCAAAAGCCGCTAAAAGCGATGCTATGGTAACAACGCCCAGCAGTATAAAAGCGCTTAACTCAAGTTTGTTGATAGCGCGTTCCACACTATAACTGTTGTTTTATTTCGCGGATTTGTTCAATCAATAACACGCCCAGTATAGAAACCACCAGGGTTACCAGCATGGTAATAACCACTACCAGCGAGCGCACCGGTTTTTCGCGGCGGTCGGATACAAAGGCTTTTTCGGTTACATACAAGGAGCTTTCGCTGTTTTTTAAAGAAACTTCCTGCTCGCCTTTTATTGATGCAAGGTTGTTCAACTCGCGGATGAGGCCTGTTTGTTTTGCCACGATGGATTTATATAACTGCACGGCTTTGTAATCGCTTCCATCAACCACCACGCTTCCGTCATTACCACTAGATACTTTGATCTTGTATTGCTGGCCCAGCATGGCCAGCGTATCAACATATTCATTTAGCTGCTGCTGCATAATGTTTAGCTGGTTTGATACGGCATCGTAAATTTTTTGCTTGGTAACCTGTACCTGCTTTTTGT
>DASZPC010000710.1:0-5345 GCA_035550455.1 Chitinophagales bacterium
CGCCTGCACCAAGCCCTTGCGTTAAGGCCGGGCCTAGTTGTATTTTATTCGGAATACGGCTTATATCCAGCGCCTGCGAATCGGTATTGCAAACCACAAAATTTACCCCCACAATACCCTGGTCGAACATGTGGTTTACGGCATTGCTGCCGCCGCCGCCCACACCAAATACTTTGATGATTGATGATTGGTCTTTAGGCAGGTCGAACTGAAATAATGGTTCCATCTTTATTGTTTTAAATTATAATCTTAATATCCAATACTAATATCTGCTTACTGAAAATCGCCGTTTACATTTTCGTCTTCAAACCAGTTTTTAACCGATGAAAACATTTGTTGCAAAAGGTTGCCTTTACGCTTTTTAGTGGCTGTTTCCTCTTCATTTGTAACTACGGTATCGTCCTCCACAATCATCTCCGTCTCAGCTTCTGTTTCTGTTACAACGGTTTTGGTTACCTCTATAACCACTTCCTGTTCGGTTGGTGCGAACAGTTTTAACCTTTCAACCTCGCTCATTTCGTCCACCTCATCGTAACCTTTTAATACCAGCCCTATACCGGTGGCATACATGGGGTTCTTCAGTTCATCCTTATTATTCTTAGCCAGGTACGAAGTTGGGTAGCCAATACGGGTTGAGAGGCCGGTTGTATATTCAACCAGTTGTTTCAAATGCTTTAATTGCGAACCGCCACCGGTAACCACTATGCCGGCATTAAGCGAATTGGAATATCCAGAACTCTTTATCTCAAAATAAACCTGGGCAAAAATTTCTTCTATACGGGCATTAATTACATGGGCTAAAGTGCGCATGGAAATTTCCTTGCGGTCGCGGCCTGCAATTCCCGGTATAGAAATGATTTCGTTTTCGTGCGTCTCGTTAGGCAATGCACTGCCGAAAGCCACTTTCAGCTTTTCAGCCTGTGGCCGCAGTAGTTTGCAGCCTTCCATTATATCTTCCGTAATAATATTACCGGCAAAAGGAATAACGGCGGTATGGCGTATAATGCCATCTTTAAATATGGCTACATCGGTAGTACCGCCGCCAATATCCACCAATACCACACCGGCTTCCATTTCATCATCATGCAATACCGAAGCCGATGATGCCAGTGGTTCTAACACCAGCCCAAGCATATTCAACCCGGCGCGCTCCACACATTTTTTAATATTCTGTGCAGCGGCTACCTTACCGGTTATAATATGAAAGTTGGCCTCCAGCCTGCTGCCGCACATACCAATGGGATCTTTTATGGCATGCATTTTATCCACGCTAAACTCCTGTGGCAATACATGAATAATCCTTTCTCCCGGGTCAAGTGCAAGGCGGTGCATATCTTCCACCATATCTTTTATATGCTGGCGGGTAATTTCCTCTTCTGCATTGGGCAGTGTATAAATACCGCGGTTTTGTTTGCTGGCAATATGCTGCCCGGCAATGCCCACATATACCACATTAATTTTATGGCCCGATTGCTTTTCGGCATCGGCAACGGCCTCGAGTATGGCATCGGTGGTATGCTTTATATTAGTAACCTCGCCACGCGTTACACCAAACGACTGGGCTTTGCCCAAACCCAGTATTTGCAGTTTGCCAAACTGGTCGCGCCGGGCCACAATAGCGGCTATCTTGGTGGTGCCAATATCAAGCCCAACAATGATGGGGTTCTCTTTATTGTGTGCTAATGCCATAGCAAAAAATTTATTGTTTGTCAGTCGTGTCCCTTTTTTCGCAAACCACCTGGTCTTTATAACGCAGGTCAATTGCTTTGTATTTGTCCCAGCCAACCTTGCTAAATCCTTCTTTGTAAAAAATTTTCAACCGCTCAAACTTCCCTGCCAGGTCATCGTCAGTTAAACCAAGGTGGATTGTTTGCCCGCCAATACGCGGAATAACATCTATCTCGCCGTTGTCCTGCACATACACCTGGTCAACCAGGGCATTCAGAAATTCATCCTTTCTTACAAATTGAATCAGTTTATAAAGAGCGGCCCGCACGGTGCTGTCGCGTTTTGTGTCCGTATGCGTTTCAACATTGCCTAACGCAATTGCAACATGCACTGTAAAATTATTATTGAGCGGTATTTTATCATTGTTTTCACCTATATAGTAGCTAACACCATCGTTGTTAATTACGCGCAGAATAGGACGCTTTTGCACCACCTCTACTTTAATGTTCTGTGCCTGGTCAACAAAAACCTCGGCATTGGCCACGTAAGGGTTCTTTCTTATTTCTGTTTCAATCATCCTGAAATCGAGGCCAGATAAGCGTTTACCCACGGTAGCGCCTCCATTCAGAAAGTTTATTTTATCCTTTATTTCAGCCTCATTAACAAAAGCCAGGCCCGAATCGTAGTCAATTTTTACCTGTACACTCCTGCATACAAGTTCGTGCTGCGCTTTAATAGCCGAGGTTAACACAACCACAAACAAACCTGTAGCCGATAGCGCGGTAAGTGCTATTAATACCTTCTTCGCAATTTTCCAAAACTTCTTCATGCTACTGGTTTTTGGAGAATGTTCTTAATCCCTTCCACGTATTTATCAATATCGCCTGCACCGATAGTAACCAGCACTTCTATACCGTTCTGCTTCTTAGCAATAGTATCTACCAGTTCCTGTTTGTTAATAAGCAGTTTCTCATTACAGGTTAGCTTATCGAAAATCAATTCCGAAGTAACCCCTTCAATGGGCAACTCGCGGGCAGGGTATATATCAAGCAATATAACTTCGTTAACCAGACTCAGGCTTTTTGCAAATTCGGTTGCCAAATCGCGGGTGCGGGTAAAAAGGTGTGGCTGAAAAACAGCAGTAACTTTTTTACCGGGATATAGTTCTTTAACCGATTCAAGAAACACCCTTATTTCCTCGGGGTGGTGGGCGTAATCGTCAATAAAAACAACCTTGTCGTTTTTATAAACAATCTCAAAACGGCGTTTTATTCCTTTAAAAGATGCAAGCGCCTGCTTTATCAGGTCATCGGTAATTTTTAGTTCTTTGGCAATGCAAATAGCCGCAATAGCGTTTTCAATATTATGAAAGCCGCCAATGTTTATCCGGTAGCCTGTTAGTTCTTCGCCGTAATAGCTTACATTAAACAGGTAGCCGCCTTCCACTACCCAATATTTGGTACAATAAACATCGGCAGTATCATCATGTAAAGAATAAAATGCTTTATCCAGCACAGGAAGTTTATCTTCAATGCTTTGTTGCGATTTAATCACCAAAAAACCTTCGTCCGAAATTTTATTGGCAAATTCAACAAAGGCTTCATCAATAGCTTCTTTGCTACCATATATGTCCAGGTGGTCAGTATCAACCGCAGTAATAACCGCCATATCGGGGCTAAGGCGGTGGAACGAGCGGTCAAATTCATCGGCCTCTACTACTACCACATCATTTTGCCCGGCTAAAAAGTTGGAGTTATAGTTAACGGCAATGCCACCCAAAAAAGCCGAACAGCCAAAACCCGATTGGGTAAGGATGTGGGCTATCATGGCACTTACCGTGGTTTTACCATGCGAACCGGCTACGGCTATTGTAAATTTATCGGCCGAAATAAGGCCCAGAACTTCCGACCGCTTGTGCAGTTCATAACTATTATCTCTGTAGTAATTAAGCCCTGCATGGTTTTTAGGAATAGCCGGGGTGTATATTACCAGGTCCACATCTTTCGGCATCTGGCTTAAATCATCTTCAAAAATTATTGATATGCCCTCTTTATTCAACTCCTCAGTTAAATGCGTGGGCGTTTTATCGTAACCGCTTACATCTGCACCAAGCCATTTAAAATAGCGGGCCAAAGCGCTCATACCAATGCCGCCTATACCCAAAAAATAAACCTTCTTTATGTCTTTCAACGATTTCATTAGTTCTTTGCTACTTTAAAAATTTCGTCAACAATACGCTCAGCGGCGTTAGGTATTCCCATCTTTTTAATATTCTCGCTAAGCAACTGGCACTGTTCATTATCATTCAATAAATCAAGTGCAGTGGCAAGCAAACTCACCTTCGCTTCATCGTCTTTTATCATCATAGCGGCATTATTTCTAACTAATGCCATCGCGTTATAAGTCTGGTGGTCTTCCGTAACGTTCGGAGAGGGCACCAGTATTACCGGCTTGCCCACTAATTGCAATTCTGAAATAGTGGAGGCCCCAGCCCTAGAAATGATTACATCGGCACAGGCATAAGCATAATCCATGCGGTCAACAAACTGAAGCACCTTTATATTACTGATTCCTTCTGCTGCCTTCCTGCATTGCTCAAAATATGTTTTCCCGGTCTGCCAAATCAATTGCGCACCCGATGTTTTTAATTTTTCTATCCCCGCTTCCACACCCTGGTTTAGTGTCCTTGCACCAAGGCTGCCACCGGTTATAAGAATTGTCTTCCTGCCTTCCTCCAGCCCAAAATATTTGATGGCTTCCGCCCGCGATGCTTTCATTTCTACAACCGCCGCCCTTACCGGGTTACCGGTTAATACAATTTTCTCCTTCGGAAAAACTTTTTCCATACCATCGTAAGCGGTACAAATCACTTTGGCATTTTTAGCCAGCAGTTTATTGGTAATACCGGCAAACGAATTTTGCTCTTGTATAACTGTAGGCACCCCGGCAAAGCCAGCCGCACGCAACAGTGGCCCGCTGGCATAGCCGCCTACCCCTACTGCTACATTGGGGCTAAACTGTTTTACTATGTTATGTGCAGTAAGCAAACTGCTTAATATTTTAAAAGGTAAACCAATATTCTTCCAAATTGCACCGCGCTGAAACCCGGCTATGTTTAATCCTTTTATTTCATATCCGGCCTGCGGCACTTTTTCCATTTCCATTCTGCCGTTTGCTCCTACAAACAGTATTTCTGCATCAGGCCTTCTCCTCTTTATTTCATTGGCAATGGAAATAGCCGGAAAAATATGCCCGCCGGTTCCGCCGCCGCTTATTATTGCTTTAAACCCGCTCATGCCATTGCCAGGTTTTCTTCCTGCTCCACATTGCGGCTAACACTCAGTATAATGCCAAAAGCTATAGAAGTAAAAATTACCGAACTGCCCCCCATACTTACCAATGGCAGGGTTACGCCCGTTACCGGCACAAGGTTTACCGCAACGGCCATATTTGTCATAGCCTGTATTACCAGTGTAATGCCCAGGCCAACTGCCAGCAACGCGCCAAAGGCTTTAGGGGTTTTTATCACAATCCTTATGCACCGGTACAGGAAAAACAGGTATAAAAGTAAAATCAATGCACCACCAAATAAGCCGTATTCCTCAATAATTATAGCATATATAAAATCTGAGTACGGGTGTGGTAAAAAGTTTTTCTGTTCGCTTCCGCCGGGGTTT
>DASZPC010000711.1:0-2030 GCA_035550455.1 Chitinophagales bacterium
CAACCCATTGAGGAGATGGTGAAGCAACTGGACCAGTTGAATGAAAGCTGGGACCACGAGAGCGCCGCCGTGCAGGAAAAAATACGCTGGCTGGAAGCCGAAATACGCGATAGGCAACGCGAAATTTACAGCAACCTTACCGTGTGGCAGCGCATACAGGTATCGCGCCACCCGGACAGGCCCTATACTTTATTTTACATTGAATACATCTGCGAAAAATTTATTGAGCTTTTTGGTGATAGAAACTTCAGGGACGACAAAGCCATTGTAGGTGGGCTGGGCAGTATAGATGGCAAAACCTATATGATTATAGGCCACCAAAAAGGCATTAATACTAAAATGCGGCAGTACCGCAATTTTGGTATGCCTAACCCCGAAGGTTACCGCAAGGCCTTGCGCCTGATGAAACTGGCCGAAAAATTCAATAAGCCTATTGTAACACTAATTGACACCCCCGGCGCATACCCCGGTGAAGAAGCTGAACAACGCGGGCAGGGCGAGGCAATAGCCCGCAACCTTATGCAGATGGCTACCTTAAAAGTGCCGGTACTCTGCATTATTATAGGCGAAGGTGCATCGGGTGGGGCTTTGGGTATTGGCGTTGGCGACAGGACATTAATGCTGGAAAACACCTGGTACTCAGTTATTTCTCCCGAATCGTGCTCATCAATACTATGGCGCAATTGGGATAATAAAGAGAAAGCGGCAGAAGCCCTTAAGCCTACCGCACAAAACCTTTTGCAGTTTGGCATTATTGATGGCATTGTAAAGGAGCCGGTGGGCGGGGCGCACTCGGCCCCCGAAATAATGGCCAAAACCTTAAAAAGCACAATCGTTAAAAACATAGAAGAACTTTCTGCCTTCACCCCGGCTGAAAGAATTCAAAACCGCATCAACAAATATTCTGGTATAGGAATTTACAAGGAGGCCTCTGAAAATCAATGAAAATGAAATGGTGGAACAACCTGAAAAGGTTTTTTTATAACAGGAGCCTTAATGCGCGCCTTACAACTATAAACCTAAACCACAGCGTGGTAAATATTGAGGGTGTACACAGCATTGGCATTATATATGATGCCAACAATAGCGCCAACGATGTTGCAATCAACCAGTTTGCAGAGAATATGCGCACAAGCGGCAAGCAGGTGGAAATACTGGCCTTTGTTACCGATAAAAAAATGGAAAGCAAGCCGGGCATGGCATTAGTAAATGGCAAGGGGGTAAACTGGGTCGATGTGCCTGTTGAGGAAAAAGCCTTTCAGTTTGCCAATAAAAATTTCGACCTGCTGCTATGCTGTTTTATTGGCGAAAACCTGTCGCTGGAGTATATTTCGGCCATATCGCAGGCACAATGGAGGGTAGGTGTTTTTGCCGAAAATAAAACAGCCTTGTACGATATGATGGTAAATATGGGTGGGCAAACCAGCCTGCAATATTTTATTGACCAAAGCATTTATTTTTTAAGCCAGATAAAAGCTGCCTGATTGACAGCATAATTTGAAATGATTCAAACAAAATTAAAAGGAACAGGGGTCGCCCTTGTAACGCCCTTTAGCGCCGGTGGCGATATTGATTACAACAGCCTTGGTAAACTGATTGACCACTGCATTCATGGTGGGGTGGAATACCTGGTTTCTTTAGGCACAACCGGCGAATCGGTAACCCTTGATAAGGAAGAAAAAACCGCTGTGCTGGAATATACGATTGAAAAAACCGCCGGGCGCGTACCGGTAGTGGCAGGCTTTGGCGGCAACAATACCCGCGAAGTAATAAGCGAGATAAGAAAATTTCATTTTAAAGGTGTCGATGCCATCCTTTCTGTGTCACCGGCTTACAACAAACCAACCCAGGACGGCATGTTTGAACATTACAAAGCTATTGCTGCTGAGGCCCCTGTTCCGGTTATGCTTTACAATGTGCCTGGCCGCACTGCCGGCAATATGAAAGCCGAAACCACACTGCGCATTGCCCGCGAGGTGAAAAATGTAATTGGCATTAAGGAGGCCAGCGGCGATTTTACACAGTGTATG
>DASZPC010000712.1:0-6082 GCA_035550455.1 Chitinophagales bacterium
TAACCACAAAAAAATAGATCACCCTCAGCAGGGTCTTCCTGTGCCTTGAATTTGCTTAGCTGGAGACCCTGCGCCTCCATCTCGTCCGCGTTTTTCCTGCCAGGCCATTGCATGGCATAACGAGGATGCAACGGTATAAGCATTTACAATGCACCTCATATTTTTCTACCCCTGTTGATATTATAGCAAAGCGCCACCAACAACCCTGCTGCCCGTGGTAGGCCCCGCCTGGCGCGGGCGGCCCTCATATCTTCACCGTAAGCACCATCGCAAAATGGTCCGATAAATCCTTATGCTCGGGGCTCCAGCGTTGCTCAAACTCCCGCACACATCGCTCCGCCGATTTAAAATGCACCCCGTTCGCCACATAAAACACATAATCAATCACCCCACGCTTTTTCGGGTTCGGTTTCTCCATATCATTCAGCAGGTGGTCGCTGGTGTACTTCAGGTCGCCGGTTATATCGCCGTCCAACGCCTGCAAAGTGCTGCAAAGCTTGGGGTATAAAACACTATCGCCTTTGTGCGTATTAAAATCACCGGCGGCAAATTGCGGCTCCCCTTCCTGTGCGTGCCGTTTCAATAAAGCTGCCGCCTCGGCATACTGGCTCTCCTTCAACTCCACGCTGCCACCTGCCTGCATGTGCGTGCCCAGCAACTCAAACTTCATGGCAGGGTGCTGCACCTCTACCAGCATCGCGCCCTTATTGCCCATACAATCAATGCCCTTGCACTGCGTATAGCGTATAGACTCTATTACCTTCAGCGGGTATTTGCTGAACATCAACACCCCGCCTGCCCGTTTATAGCTTACCACCTTTCGGTTCTGCTGCCCCGCCCAATACGGGTAAGCCTTTTTCAGTTTCTTATGCAATATCCTTACTGCCTTGCCATCAAACGCCTCCTCAAAAACCACCACCTCGGGGTTTTCGGCAATTATTTTATCCGGTATCAGCCGGGCGCGTATTACCGGGTGGTGGTGTATATATACGGCCCCGCGCGGCAGCATCTTTATGTTGTAGGTCATTATCCGTATCTGGTGCCTAGTCAGGGTGCTGTCGGCCTCGTTATTAGTACCCGCCCATGCAAGGCAAACCACAAACAACAGATAAATAGTTAACACTATGTATTTTCGCATAACCGCCGGTTTAGTTTTTCAAAACCCCAAAGTAACAAAGCTTCATTACAATAATAAATTTCCCGTGTTAAACACACCCAACACCTGTTTCCTGTTCCAATATATTTATGTCGATATAGGGGGCTGTTTTTTAATATCGCCCTCACAAAAACACCCTTCCCTCTTTCTTCCCTACATTTTTATTTTTGCCTTCCAAACAATGCACTATGGCCCTACTTACCACCGACCTCTGCGATGCCCACCCTTCAAAAGTAAAAGTAGCCGAACCCATCGGCTTTAAAGATTACGGCGGCACAAAACTGTTTTCAGGGCAAATACACACCATTAAATGTTTTGAAGACAACTCCTTTGTGCGCAAGGCCCTCGAAACCGGTGGCGGCGGCAAAGTACTGGTGGTTGATGGCGGCGGCTCCATGCGCTGCGCCCTGCTGGGCGATATGCTCGGCGAACTGGCCGTAAAAAATAACTGGGCCGGTATAATTGTTTATGGCTGCATCCGCGATTCCGCCGCTATGGCAAAACTTAATCTTGGTGTAAAGGCCCTCAGCACTATCCCGCTTAAAAGCAACAAGCGCAACGAAGGCCAGGAAAACATAACCGTACATTTCGCAGGCATTGATTTTGTGCCCGGCCAATGGCTCTGCGCCGATGAAGATGGCATTATCGTTTCCGCCGAAAACCTGGCTACCTTACCAATGTAATTGAACCGGCCTTTTCAAACTTAGTATCATCTAAAAAGGTTACCACCGCCTCGTAAGTAAATACGCCGGGGTTTTGTAACTGGCCTTTGTAAGTTCCGTCCCAACCGGCAAACTGGTTATTGGTTTGGTAAACCAATTCGCCCCAGCGGTTAAACACCTTCAGGTCAATGGTTTTAATATCCTGTCCGTAAATCAGGAACACATCATTATTACCATCACCATTAGGCGAAAACGAATTGGGTATAAACACCGGCGAGTGCGGCCCTACCGTTACATAAAGGGTGGCAGTGCCATAGCAAATACTGCTGCCGTTTACCATACTTACGGTTACAGTATACACCCCCGGCGTGTAAGTGTTTACCGTTGGGTTAGGACAATCGGCACAGCTTAGGCCAATAACCGGGTTCCAGTCATAGCTTGGGTTGTTAGCGTTCAGGTAATTTACCTGTACCGCCTGGCTGCCACCCAAAGGCAGGGCAACCGTATCGGGGGTTATTTGCACCTCAATGGGCAATGGCTGATAAACCACCACCGGTATGCTATCTTCACAACCATTCGCATTCAGCGCCATTATTACATGCGGCCCTGCGGCAAGGCTGTAAAAATCGCCCGTGTTTTGGTACCCTCCTCCGTCAATACTATATTGGTAAGGCCCGTTCTGTACAGTGGTTGCCGATATATGCGCGGCGCCATCGTTATAATTTGGCCCATAGCACGTGGTCGAATCTGTTGCTGTAAGAAAATCATCCGGTATCGCATTAGGCACCGTAGCCTGAGAGAACAGCGTACATCCATTGCTATCTGAAACAACAATAGTAAACACACCGGTATCAAGCCCTGTTATAACTCCATTCTCAGCATAAAAGAAATTCGAAAAATCCTGCGTGGCCGAATAACTATATACCCCCGAACCGCCGCTGGCCGATACAATAATAGTACCGTTGCTTTGTCCAATACATTTTACCGCCGTAGCCGAATCAAACACCAGTATCTGTGTTGGCTCGTTAATAGTGGCATCCACTAATACCGAACATCCCTCCTGGTCGGTTACAGTGCACAGGTAAGTGCCTGCTGCTAAAAACATATTTACCTTCTGCGAATGTCCGTCCGACCAATTATAATAATATGGTGGCGTGCCACCGGCAGGGTTGGCGTCTATCTGCCCGTCAGTGCCTTGAAAACACCTCGAATCCTGCACAATAGGCGTGGCGGTAAGCAGTGTTGGTTCTGTTATCACATCGCTAAACGTGGCGCTGCACAAATTGGCATCAGTTACGGTAAAAGTATAAGTACCGGCTGCCAGCCCCGTGTTCGAAAGCGAAGGGTTCTGGTTGCTCCATATATAATTATAGCTGGTGGTGCCACCGGTTACCTGTAATACAATAGCGCCATCGGTATTGCCGTTGCAGCCCACATCCTGTCGGCTCAGTTCGGTTATCAGCAGGGCGGTAGGCTGTGCAATGGTAAACTGCGCCGTACCGGTACAGTTGTTAGCATCGGTTACCGTTACGCTCACATTCCCCGGCTGTATATTATTCATTACCGAATCAATCGGCACGCCATTGCCATTCCAGCTATACTGGTAAGGCCCGGTGCCGGTGCCTACTGTTACAAGGGCAGCACCATCATTGGCGCCGTTACAGCTTATATTGGTAGATGAAGTGGTAAACGATAGCAGCGGTATAGCCGTTACCTGGTAATCGCTGTAAGCTAAGCAGCCATTATTATCGGTTACCGTTACAGCATAATCATCGGGGCCAAGGCTGCTTATATTTTGCCCGGTATAGGTTTGGCCGCTACCCTGTGCCTGCCAGTTATAAGTATAGCCGGGCGTTCCGCCGCTAACCATAGCGGTAACTGAGCCGGTGCTGCCACCGTTGCACCCTATATTCTGAATAGTGGGCGCACCAAACACCAGGGCGGTGGGTTCCGAAACATAATAGGCCGCACTCGCCGTACAGGTATTGCCATCTGTTACTGTTACCTCTATACTATCCGAGAACAGCCCCACCGCATTCTGCGTGGTCTGTCCGTCGCTCCACAAATAAGTTTCTGGCGTCTGTGCGGCGGTAATGGTCAAATCCACCTCGCCATCGCTGCCGCTGTTGCACAATACATTGGTAACAGCGCCGGTAAACGTTACCGCCGGGTACATAGTAATATTAGCCGATGCCGTGCCCGTGCAACCATAAACATCCGTACCGGTTACATCGTACACGGTGGCTACCGTTGGGTTCTTGGTTATATCTACGGTTGTATCACCGGTACTCCACACATAGCTATAAGCACCGTTGGCTACTATAATTATACTTTGCCCGGCACAAATCTGTGCTGCCGCCGGTGTTACACTCACCACAGGGGCGCTGTGTACATCCACATTTACCGAGGCACTGGCTGTACAGGTATTCGCATCAGCGCCCGTAACCGAATACGTGGTGGGCGTACCCGGGCTTACCGTAATGCTGGCCGTGGTTTCAGTAGTGCTCCATAAATATCCAAGTGCGCCGCTGGCTGTCAAAGTAGCGTTTACACCCGGGCAAACCGATGGGTTGGCCGGGCTTATATTGATGCTTGGCACAGGGTTAACCGTAACCGTAGCCGATGCGGTTGAACTGCATCCGTTCGCGGTGCTAACTGTTACCGTGTAAGTAGTGGTGTTAGCGGGGCTTATGGTAATGGCCGCCGTGGTGGCTGCGTTGCTCCAGCTGTACCCGGTTCCGCCACTGGCGGTAAGCGTGGTGTTATTGCCGGGGCAAATACTGGCGCTGGTAGGGTTAATAGCTGCGCCCGAACCTGTATTTACCACCACCGTTGTGCTGGCGGTGGCAGTACAGCCACCGGCATCGGTAACTGTTACAGTATACGTGCCTGCCATGGCATTTGTAGCGCCGGCAATGGTTGGGTTTTGCAGTGTTGAGCTAAAACTGTTAGGCCCGCTCCACGAAAAACCAGTGCCTGTTGAAGCATGCAGCGAAATAGTACCCCCCACGCAATAAGGCCCTGTGTTCGATGCCGAGGCTGTTACACCGGTAGGGTTGCCCACGTTTGCAATAGCGGCCGTTGAGCATCCGTTGGCATCGGTTACCGTTACAAAATACTGCCCGGCAGCAAGCCCGCTTATAGTGTTTGGCCCGTTTACGCCCGTTTGGTTCGAAATTACGGTTCCCGCCGTGTTTTCCCAGTGGTACGTCCAGGGCGCCGTACCTTGCCCGGTGGCAGTGGCGCTGCCGTTGCTACCGCCGCAGGTAGGGGCTACAGTGGCTATTGTTGGTGGCACACAGCAAATAAGTTCTGCACTAAAATTGGCTACCGGGTCGTTTTGGCAACCGGGGCTTCCCCACGAACCCGAAGCCCAATCGCCGGTAGTGCTTACACGGGTTAATAACGAAGTGCCCGCCGAACAATCCGGCCGCGTGGTTATTTGCCAGCAAAATGTAGGATAACAATTGTTAGAGCCCACATCAGGGTCGCCATAATTATCCCCGGGGTTACCGTTAATACAGCCACAGCTTGCACCCAGCGAGGTTTCATAGTAGAAACCCGGGCCATAGGTATTACCGGTGGCAGTGCTGGTGCAACTGTTGTAATAACCCCAACTGGCGCCGGTAACCGTACTACATGATGCCGGAATGGAGGTTGGGGTTAATGTACTTACATCCCAGCCCGCGCCAAAATTCATTGTTACACCATGCAGCCAGTTAGCAGCGCTTTGGTTGTAATCTGTTACAGTAAAACAAAAAGTAACCGTTTGCCCCGGTTGATAAGTGCCATTCACAGGGGCTGGCGTAACAGTAAGGTTTTCGCCCAATAAACAGTTGGCACAGTTAAAATCGTTAGATAAGGTCATGGTAAAATCCCCCACATCCGATGTAGTGCCGCCCGAAACCTGCAGGTAATAAACACTATCTGGAATCCAAGGCGAAAACGTGCCGGTAAGGTTACCACTGGTACCTGTAAAACATTGCTGGCCCAGTAAATTGTTGCAATCGCCGCCAATGTATAAACTAACACTCGGGTTAGTAATGGTGCTACTGGTTATATTAATATTGAAAGTGGTCGCGCTGGCTACAAACCTGTACCAAACATCGGTGGCGGGCGATGCACATCCAATTAAAGCCGAGTATGGGTTTGTGGCAGTAGCGCCCGTATTACTGCAACTGTACGTTACGGTTGCCCCTATATTGGTACCGGTACTACTGGTACAGGCAGATGGTGCAGGCAAAGTGCCAAGGTCGCAGGCGGT
>DASZPC010000713.1:0-2284 GCA_035550455.1 Chitinophagales bacterium
CCCGCATTTACCACTTTACCCCAGTGGCCGGGAGTTCCGGTAACTTTAAACACATCGTAACCACCAATTGACGGATGGCCATTAGATGAAAAGTAAAGTGTTTTGCTGGTAATGTCATAGTAAGGACTCATTTCATCGCCAATGGTATTAACGGGCTGGCCAAGGCTAACGGGGCTGCCCAGTTTGCCATCGCTGCCTATTTTGGCGTAGTATAAATCAAGGCCTTTAGCGCCTTTACGGTCAGAAGCGAAATAAAGGATATTGCTGCCGTCAGCATCAATACCCAATGCAGGCTGGGTTGAAGTAAATCCTTCCACATTAACGCTCTTTAATTCCTCGGGGGTATTCCACTCAAGCGCATTCTTTTTGGTGGTGCGGTATAGCTTACAACGGCCTATATTGCCAATTTCCAAACTATCGTTGCATGAGGCAAAATATAAAGTGTTTTCATCGCCTGTAAGCACCCCATTGTTTACGTTCAGATGATGATCGTTAGGCGGGTAAGGCATTATAGTGCGGTTAGAATAGGTTTTCCCAGTTTTCTCAGCCGTGAATAAAGAGGTGTAGTAATCGGCCTTAGAGATTGAGTTATCAACGGCAGTATCGGTTTTTTGCGAGGCAAACATAATGCCGCCATTCTTCAATACTTTTGGCGAGTAGTCGTTCAAAGTAGTATTAACTGAGCCTTCGGTTTTGGTAACCCTGATTTTGCTTGGTTCTTTAAGCAGTAACAAAGCAGAATCACAACCTTCAATTTCAATTTTAGCCATTGGCTTAAGGTTCAAATCGCCTTTATCCAACTTCGATTTCAGGTAATCCTGGAAGGTTTTCTTTGCATCTTCGTATTTACCATTCATTTTCTGCATCAAGGCCAGGTAGTATTGGTCTGTTGGGTAAGCAACCGGGTCTTTGGTAACAGCGGCTTTGTAGTATTTTTCGGCAGATTCATAATCCCTCAGATAGCGGTTGGCGTCACCTAAAAGATGCATTACTTCTACTTTATCAGATTTATCTTTGTAAACATCCTCCAGGTATTCAACAGCGTTGATGTAGCTGCCATCGGCCATTTTCTGGCGGGCAATTTTTAGCTTTTTACGCCATTTAACCTTGGGGTATTTTTCGATGGTTTTGGTTGTTTGATCGCTGTTCCCTTTGCCCTTTGATTTATCCTGTGCATTGAGCATCAGCGTTAAAGGGATTAACAACGATAATAAGAAGTACTTCATAATACAGTGCTTAGTTTTCTAAGGGTTAATTAAAAGTTCAGTTCAGGGTTATTTCTAATAAATAGGGTTAAACAGGTAGTGGTCTTCCTTAGGTATTCTTATGTCGCCTATAAAGCTAAGCGTAATTTCAAAAGCCTGTGCCATTCCACCGCCTATGTTAGACGCATCAGCGCGTTGTTGTAACAGTGCTGCATCATAGGCAAAACCAGCCCTGAAACCATGGTATTCAAACCCAATTTTAGGGATGATGGTAGAGTTTTTGTAGTTAAGGCGGTCCCACAGGCCAATATAAAGAGTTGCCCTTTTCATTTCATCGGGGCTTTTAACCACGTGGATACCGGCAGTTAAACCAAACTCGGTTTCTGCATCGCTAACATTGGTATGCTGGAATAAAAAACCGGGGATTAACACGGCTTTGTCCTTAATCTCAAATTCAAAACCACCGTGCAGGGTGCTGCGGAAGGGTTCATTGTAAGTTGTAATGCTGTTCAGGATGTAATCTTCTTTGTAGTGGGTAGCGTTGTTGAAGGCATAACCCAAATAAACACGCATACCTTTGTAAAAATCGTATTTAGCAAAGATACCGATGTTGAACAGGCCTTTTACTTTTTGGCCGGTATTCAAAGATTCATCCAGCATGGCCTGGTTAAAGGTTACTGCGCCCAGTTGATCAATTTGCGCTTCGTCTCCAAACTTAAGTTGGGTTAAATCAGCTTTGGTCATCAATACACCACCCTGCAGGCCTACGCCTAACTGGAATTCTTTCTTTTTGCCAAAAATCATGTTATATGCTACTGAAGCCATGATTTCGTTGTTATTGAAAGTTTTACCGTTTTGCTGGTCGTTCAGAAACACCAATCCAACACCCAAAGCACCACGGCCTTTCAGTTTTTCGCGCAACAACGATAAATCGGCGCCAACAGAAGGCGTTGAAAACGCTGGCTTGCTATTGGTAAGGCCAGGCCATTGGTTGCGGTAAATGCCGGTAATACGGTAAAGCCCGTTAAAATTACCAGTTAAGGCAGGGTTAAGGGTTAAGGGCGCAGCATAAAACTGCG
>DASZPC010000714.1:0-3033 GCA_035550455.1 Chitinophagales bacterium
AGACCTTTCATCGTTTGTTAACTTTCTTGCCCGGACGGATGGGTATTTTGTAATGACCGACGGGCGCAGGCAGCTATTACAGGATTTATACAAAGGGCTTTACAACAAAGAAATTCAATTTATTCCTGTTGACACAACTTCGGCCTGGCGCTATATTCATTATTCGTTTGAAGGGGTAAGGTGGCATATTGGCGTTTATAAGGTTAAAGTATTGTAACGCACAATTAAACGGCATTTGATAAATGGCTTAAAAATGAACCGGCTTGGCCACTATGTAATATATTAGCCACTACAAGAAATTTGAAGAGAATGTATGCCGGACAACTACCAGGATAAATCAAAATCTGTAACAGTGTTTTTACTGCTTACGGTTATTCCTTTGGGGGTATTTGCTTTTGCTTTATGGCTGCAAAAACAATTTGGCCCGGGTTATTACGCCTGCAATTGGGACCCCCAATACACCTATTTAATGAATAGTGCCAGCATGGCACAGGGCAGAACTATTACCCACTTCTGGCATCCCGGAACAACAGTTAATATGGTAGGGAGTGTTATAGTGCGATTACTTTATACGTTGGGGGACTTTAAAAACTTAAGCATGGACAAAGCCATTCTTACACAGCCAGAATGGTTTCTACACTGGATGACCATTATCTACGACATTATTAAAACTGGCTTGCTTTGGCTTCTGGGTATTACCGTTTTAAATAAATGGAAAAGTATATGGCTGGCGTTTCTGTTCCAATTAACCCCTCTTTTCGCACTTGATGTGGTACGCTTTGGCTACACCCAGGTAACGCCAGAGAGCTTTGTGTTTATGGTAATTATCCTCCTATTAATTTACATGGTAAAAACATGGGATACAGAAGAGATCTATACGATAGCCATTGTTCATGGAATTATAGGTGGCCTGGGTATGGCCTCTAAGCTTATTTATGCCCCGCTTTTGCTAATACCTTTTTTCATTATCAGTAAAACCCGCCTTAAGTTAGTTTATGTTATAACCTTCATTATTTCATTTCTTATACTGCTTATCCCTGTATTTAACCTCAAAAACTTTGAAACATCTTTTTACGTATTCGGTTGGGATATTTTTGCACACAAGGGGCACTATGGCTTCGGCTCAAACCAAAATGGATGGAAAATTTTCACTGACAATATAGCTCAGATAGTACGCTTTAATGCATTGTTTAGCCTGCTGTATATTGTCATTCCAGTTTATCTTATATGGCAGCGCTTGAGCGAAAACAAACAAGTAGATGAAAAACACAAAACAAATATTTTGCTGCTTTGCCTCTTTATAATAGAAACCATTACCCTGTTTTATGTTGGCAAAAGCTACCGCGACAGGTACTTGACTGCTGGCCTCACCCTGGGCGGCCTGGCCTTTATCTTATTGCTTTGGAGCGCTGGTGGTTTCAAAATGTTCAAGTCAGGCTTTTTTGTTGCACTAATTCTTGTAGGTATAAATACCGCGTTTACTTTCGGACTAGACTATCTTCCCAAGCAATTAATTAACGAATCAAAAGACATCGATATTCTGGTTAAAACAAAATACAAAAACTTTGGAAGGGTATATTACCTAAACAGTTCATCTGTGCCTTTTGCCTTTTACTACAGCAGATTTTATGCAGAGAAATACTACGACAACCTGTTAAATGAACTGTATCCAGACGATTATATGGTGCATATTCATGACAAGGGGGCGATTTATCATTATACCTATGGCGATACCATACAGGTAGGAGATATATTAAAAAAGTATCAAGGAAAAGTGATTTTGATAGGAACCCCTATTGACCATTACTTCGATTTGCTACCAGAATTAAATGAAACTATTCATCGTAAAAGAATCGGGTTCCCCGTTTGTAAGAAAGCTGACATATTTAATGGTAGAAAAATAACTATATATACAATTTCACAATAGGAGGGTATCTAACGGTGTAGCTTCTTCATTACCCGGTATAGGAGATAAACCATTATTTACACGCTCAAATAAAAGCCGTCCGGTCAAATTCACCCCCTAAAATCCTTTCATCATCGGCACCAAGCCAGTTATGTAGAAGTGAAGCGTAAACGCTCCTGAAGTCTATTGTATATTTAAGGTCGCCCTGGTCAAGGTTTGTAAGATCGGGAACTGAATTGAAGATGCCTGGCTTCTTCAATTTGGAAGATATAATAAATAAGTTGTTGGCCGTGCCATGATCGGTTCCATTAGCAGCGTTTTGCGCGACCCTACGGCCGAACTCTGAGAAAACCATAATTACAACTTCATCTAAACGATTATTATCCTTCAGATCATGCACAAAAACATTCAAAGCATTTCCTAACTCATTTAGCTTGTTGTGATGCTGGCTGGTTTGATCAACATGCGTATCAAACCCATCAAGGGTTGCATAATAAACTGAAGATTCTGCCCCTGATATTATTAATTCTGCTATTAATTTTAGGTCAAGCGCCAGCCCCCATGTAGGATAAGGCGCCTTTGACTGATATATTTTTGATTTTTGATAAAGATACTGTGCTGTTGAATTTAAATCTGCAAGGGTTTTATACAAGTAATCCAGGTTCGTATTACCCGAATTGAAACCCGGCTTATTGAAGCCCTTTAATTCGTTTACAGGCCCAAAAAAATTCTCTAAATCGGGTACAAGCAACCCATTTACAGTTTCACCAAAAAGGGCGGGGCTTAACTCGCCGGAAACTTCAATAGCCTCATAGGCTTTCTTTCTTGATTCATAAGCAGTATCAAGGTAACGGCCCAACCAACCAGTTGTTAAATAACTATTGGCGCCCGAGGCGGTTTGCCATATATCCATTGAACGAAAATGGGAGCGATCTGGGTTAGGATAGCCAATATTATTAAGCACACTAAGCCAACCCTGGTCATAAATTTCCTTTAAACCCTCAAGGACACCATTGAACCCTAAATCACTGTCCAGCCTTAACACGTCTTCCTTTTTAATTCCTATAACCGGTCGGCTCTTGTAATATATATCGTTATTATACGGTACTACGGTATTTAAACCATCG
>DASZPC010000715.1:0-1590 GCA_035550455.1 Chitinophagales bacterium
CACCGGCAGACGAGGTGGTTTGTATTTTGCTTCCATTCTGCAAATCCAGGTTCAAACAATTGCATTAAGCCTCCCCTTTAGGTATCATATCCTGACCGAAGCGTCAGGAGGAGGCCCGCCTGCCGCAGGCAGGTTAGGTGGGGTTGCATTCCCCCCCTCTCTAAGTATTGGAGAGGGGTAGGGGTGAGTCTGAATTTATCCCGATAACTACCGCAAGGGTGATTGAGCCTGCTTCCACCCCCTTCTTTACTTGGTAGAGAAGGGGGGCGGGGGGATGAGTCCCGCAATAAACGCTTTAATGGTTATTTCAGTGGTTACGCCTTCATCTGTCAACGCCACCCCCAAAACTCATGGTACGGATGGTCGTTCTCATCATCCCATTTCTCAAAATGCAAATCCTTCAAGCCCCAACGGCTGGCTAAAAACCATTCTTCGTCCATACACTTGTCGCGCAGGGCTTTCTCAATTTCCTCTAATCCTAAATTATCGGGGTTAGCAAAAACCACCTCGTTGTAATTTTTCCAATTACCATAATCACGGTAACAGTAATTCAATAAAATATTCGGCATGACACAAACATGCCAGGGATTTTGGGCAGGCACAACCGCTTTTAAGTCACGTTGCTAATTTCTTTTTTCAAACACCTCATTATGCCTCTCCAAGAAAAGGGCATCCGGTAAAAACTTGCGTGGTAATTTAATAGGTGCATTTTCAAATGCTAAAAACATTTCGCCAAATGCTTCTTTTTTCAATTCTGTTTTCAACCGCTTGGCAAGCAGCACTTTATAATCTGGGGTAATCGTTATCAGGTAATTATCAAAAGCCTTGTCGTGCAGGGCGTTTAAGCAAAGGCCATTGCGTGGGTTCATCCGGTTATCCTTATCAACTGCCCACGGTACAATATGGCTGGCAACTAACAATTCGGTGTTTTTTATGCCGGTAATGCAGCATTTAAAATTATAGCTGGCCAGCACCATTGCCCTGAAAAAATGTTGATTAACCCTCGTTTTAACCAGCCGCTCTTTCTCCTTGCCTTCCTTAATTTCAATATCCTCAAGGTCAACCAACTGCTCAATAGGTTTCTTCTCAAATTTGGCAAGCAGTTTTTCGCTTTCGTAAGCACGGTCTTCCCAGTTATTGTAAAACTCATTCCATATTTCAGCATCCAGCTTACTGGCATTGCTGGCCCCTTTAATTCCGCGCGCGTTTAAACTGGGGTCGAGGCTGGCAAAATTAACCAGCTTTAAGGCCACCGAATTTTCCGAGCGCCCAATTAAATGCGCAAGGTTTATTATTTCGGGATTGCGGCTGTGCAGTTTTCCAAATGGCAACTTACAATACAGGTTTATAGCCAGTATCAATTCATCGCGCGTCCACAGGGTTTGTCCTTTTTTCATTTCCTTTTAATCACATTCCATCACAAAAATCATCTCACAATCTTTACTAAGGCATTTATGTATTTGCGTTTGGTAAAGCGCCTAATCTAAAAGTATATCCGTCCGGTTGCCATATTTGGGGCAATTTGCCGGCTGCTCGCCGTAAAGATAAACGTCGCTGCACAAATTATTATAAACAACATTTTCCATGCAT
>DASZPC010000716.1:0-2401 GCA_035550455.1 Chitinophagales bacterium
GGGAACACCAGCCACTGGTATTAATGAACTGAGCAAAAATGGTTTCAAAGTTTTTTCTACTAATGCTTCTTCTATACAAATTGTAGCTGACCGGGCATTAAGTGAAAATATGAATGTTGCTGTGTTTGATGTAAACGGCAAGGTTGTTGCCAATGGGTTAATGGCCTCGCCTAATTACACCATTAGTGCCTCTTCGTTTGGCGCCGGAATTTATTTCGTACGCCTGGGCAACGATAAACAGAGCTTTGTAACGAAAGTGTTTGTTAGGTAATTCTACCTCTAACTTTTATTGAGGATAAATTAGTTGCTTTTACTTACTTTTGCCGTTAGTAACGATTAACGGTGGTATGATTATTTCTTTCGGTACAAAAGAAACTGCACTTATTTGGGATGTGAGCCGGGTAGCAAAATTACCTGTTGAGATTCAGGAAACAGCGAGGCGAAAATTGCGGATGCTGAATAATTCGCAAAACCTTACTGACCTTAAAATACCACCTGCAAACCGTTTGGAGAAACTAAAGGAGGCGTTGAAGGATTATTATTCTATACGAATAAATGATCAATGGCGTATTATTTTTAAATGGAATAATGGCAATGCCCTGCAAGTTGAAATAATTGACTACCACTAAAGCGAATAAATTATGAAAAGGCTCAAGAATATACATCCGGGCGAGATACTTGCTGCTGAATTTATGGAACCTATGGCGATTACTGCATACCGGTTGGCTAAGGATGTTGGTATTCCGCAAACCCGGGTTTCTGAAATTCTGAAGGGCAGGAGGGGGATTACTGCCGATACAGCGTTGCGGCTATCGAAATACTTTGGTAATTCAGCTAAATTTTGGCTTGGCCTACAGGGCGATTATGACCTGGAGGAACAAGAACTTGCAAAAAGGGACGAATTACATACAATTAAGTCATTGCACGACAAAGCCGCCTGATTGTTTAAATGGGCGTTAAATCTATTATAGCAAAAGCAGCGGCTAATGTAATTGCACCGGGTATTTACCGAGAGCAGGAGAATGCTGTTGCTATTCAGCAACTGCTACTAATGGGTTTTATTGAAACAGCGCAGCATACCGGTTTTGGGTTGAAACATGGCTTTTCGGATATAAAAACTTATGAGCAGTTTACCGCGGCAGTACCGGTTAGAGATTACGAGAATATAAAGAATTACATAGCCGACATAGCCGATGGGAACGAGAATGTGCTATGGCCGGGCAAGCCGTTGTATTTTTGTAAATCGAGTGGCACTACCAGCGGCACCAAATACATACCGGTAACTGATTTGCAAATAAAAGAAATGATACGTGCGGCGAGGAACTCGTTAATGCTGTATGTATATGAAACGGGCAATTCTGCCTTTTTCGACCACAAAATGATATTCCTGCAAGGCTCCCCCGAGATGGATAAACACGGGGCTATACCCGCAGGCAGGCTAAGTGGTATTGTTTATCATCATGTTCCTTTTTATGTAAATGCGAACCGGATGCCTGCCTATGCCACTAATTGTATTGAGGATTGGGAACAGAAAGTTGATGCCATTGCCCGGGAAACATTAAAAGAAAGGATGAGCCTTATTAGTGGAATACCACCCTGGGTGGTGATGTATTTTGAAAAGATGCTGGAACTTTCAGGCAAGCAGTACGTGAAAGATATTTTCCCCGATTTTAAAGTGTTTGCATACGGCGGAGTAAATTATGAACCTTACCGCGCCAGGATAGAAAGCCTGATTGGGTTTAACATTGATTCGGTGGAAACGTACCCGGCCAGTGAAGGTTTTATTGCCTACCAGGATAAGCAGGGCGACCCGGGTTTACTGCTGAATGTGAACGGTGGCATTTTTTATGAATTTGTGAAAGCTGACGAGGTATTTAAACCCGATGCAAAGCGCGTTTGGCTGGCAGATGTTGAACTGAACGTAAACTATGCGGTTATATTAACCACTAATGCAGGGCTTTGGGCCTATAACCTGGGCGACACAGTAAAGTTTGTTTCAAAGAAACCATACCGGATTTTAGTAACAGGCCGGGTTAAGCATTTTATATCGGCATTTGGCGAGCATGTGATAGGCGAGGAGGTTGAATTTGCACTGATGAATGCCGCTCAAAAAATGCAGGCGGAAGTAACAGAGTTTACCGTTGCCCCGCAGGTAGCGCCACCCGAAGGCGGATTGCCTTACCATGAATGGTTGATAGAGTTTAGCAAACCACCGGCAGATATGGCGACCTTCGCAGCCCTTGTAGATGATAATTTGCAGTTAAAAAACATGTATTATTTCGACCTGAGACAGGGTAATGTTTTACAGCAATTAAAAATACAGAGCCTGCCCGTGGGCGCTTTTACCAATTTTATGAAGCAGGAAGGTAAACTTGGTGGCCAAAATAAGGTACCGAGGCTT
>DASZPC010000717.1:0-4102 GCA_035550455.1 Chitinophagales bacterium
GCCATTATTGAGGGCGCCACCCAAGCTGCTGCCATAGCCGCCCAACCTATACCCGCTATACCCAAATTTGCAAAAGGGGTGGTGAAGTTTAAAGGGGCTGGCACTGATACCAGCGATAGCAATATTGTGGCTATAAGCGCCAACGAAAGTATTATTACCGCTGCGGCCACCCGCCGCCATGAACAAGAACTATTGGCTATGAATGCGGGTAAGTACGAGCAATTTATAATGCACAAATACCTCTTACCCGCTTTGCAGGCGGCTAAGCCCGATACGGTTTTAGACGACTATTACATAAGGCAGGAAATCAAAAACAGCAATAAGATATTAAACGTAATAGCGCGTAATACCGGGCATAGTATCATTGATGGCCGGGCATAAACTTAAAAACAGGTTTGTAATTTCCAGAATAGTGATATATTTGACTTGCGCAGCCGTTGCGGACTGCCTTTATCATCTAAATACCGATTTATGAAAAAGATACTTTTCGCGCTGTTTATCATAGCCGGATTTGCAAGTTGTAAAAAATGCTATACCTGTACTGACGCTAACTTAGTGCAGTCCAAACAATGCTTTACCAGCGAAAAGCAGGTGCAAGACTATGAGCAAAGCACCTATTCTATGTGCCAGTAGCACAAAAACTGAATAGAATTTAGATTTTGTCTATTTTCGTGTCATGGCGGCACGGTTCAAATGGTATATTACCTCACCTGATACAAACGACTCAATTACCCTTGACAATGACCCTGTTGGTTGGCAAGAGCTAACCTATACCATACAGCGCCACCAGCTATACCAGGGCATATTCAAAAGTTTTGCAGGCCCCCTTAAATTCCATAACCGGGGCGGCGGTAAAGACTTTGTTGATACCGTATATAAGCAATATGATATTGACGGCAGGGCTTATATTACCCTGAGTGCCGACACGGACGGGCGCGGCAATTACGAAGAACTTTTTACCGGCAGGCTTAATTTTGCCACCTACGCTGAAGATGGCACTTTTACCACTTTATACATTGAGGCAAGCGATATTTATACCAAAATGCTCACAAGGGCAGATGTACCGGTAACGGTTAACCCCATTAAGCTGAGCATTAACGGCCTGCCCGAATTTGAGGCCATTGAACTGGATAATTTTACTGCGGGCAGCACTACAGAAGCGGCCACGCATATTTTTGACAGCCCGTTTATTGAAAGCGGCAATACCTTTATTGTAATAACCACCGATGTAAACGGATATGCTGTTACCGATGCTGTTGATTATGAAGGTAGCACTGTTGCAGGGCCCGGGGGCAGCAGCGAAGGTACCACCCTGCAAATAACCGCCGTAATTGACGGCCAGTTAACCATAAGTTATGCCAACTGTTACAGCCCTGTTTATTTATACGTAAAAGGCAGCGACTATTCGCTTGGGCAGGAACCTATAAGCAGTATAAGCCCTCAAAACTTTCGTTTGCAGGGTATAGGCATACAATATGAAGCCGAATTTAAAATTCGTGATACCGTAGTTACCGGAACTTATGTATTCGGTTCTGCGGGCGGTGGTATTAATTGTGTAAGCGGCTATACCTATGTGGTTTATACTGAGGATGTGAGCGGCAACCAGATAAGCAGCTCTATTAATTACACGGGCAGCACTGGCACCGGCTCTGTTGGTAGCAGCAACGACAGCAGCATACAAATAACCGCCATTACCGATACTACGGTAACGGTAGCCTATACAAACATAAATGGAAATATTGATTTATGGAGTAGCCCGGGTGGTGGCGCAGGAGTTAACAACCCAATAGCAACGGTTTTACCTACCACTGAACAAGCTACACAGCAGGTATTGCTTACAAACCAAACTATAAACGCTGGCTATACATACAGAGGCTATCAATGGTTTGACGCTTATACGGTATTTGACAATTTTGGCGATATAACATTCAGTGGCGGCAATGATGTTGGCTACCCCGGCAATACAGATTCTACAACAGCTATACCGCCTGTTTTTGATGGCTTTGCCGACCCCGTGCTGAAATATCCCGTAAGTATAAGCATGCGGATAAGATTAAAAGGCACCTTAACACAATCTTTGAATACAGGGGTTGCTCCGCAACGCACCTTTACAGGCACATTTTTTTACAAAAAAGGCATTGAATTCCCACATGATTTTGGGGCTTTTAATGATTTATTTATTGCAAGTGGCACTATAAATTCTGACCATGAAAGCTATAGTTTTGATTTCGATACCACTATAACGCTTTTATTAAACCAGGGCGATAAAATCTGGATTGGTTCTTCATTGGGGCTTGAATTTTTAGAAGGGGCGGTCAATACAGATATTGCATTTACATGGGAATTTACCGAAAGTGATATAGATTTTCAGATATTAACCTTTGCTGCTGAAACCAACTGTGAAGCGGTAATGGTACACGAGGCTTTTAACCAGGTGGTAGATAGCATAGCCGACAGCGACGGTAATTTTTACAGCGAATTTTATGGCCGGACAGACAGCCAGAAACGCACCTATGCCTCCGATGGCGAAGGCAGCGCCAAAGCCATTACCAACGGCCTTTGTTTGCGCGGCCATACAGACCGGTACATAAGCGCCAGTTTTAACCAGCTCTTCAAGGCCATGCAGGCCCTTGACAATATAGGCATGACCATTGACAGCAATAACCGGGTGCGCATAGAAAAACTCAGCTATTTTTACGATGCCGATACCATTTTATTGATATTGCCCAACGTAAACGAATATGCCCGGCGAAACGATAACACGCGGTATTATAATCAGGTAGACGCCGGTTATAATAAGTACGAAACCGAAATTTTCTTTAAAAACGGTTTGGATGAAATACATAGCAGGCGTAGCTATGCCACCCGTGTGGGCAGCGCCAAGGGGCGGCCTAATATCAATTATGGCAAAGAGCAACTTGGCGATACCGATAATAAACTGAATATAGTATCTGATTTTATAGCAGGCAATTATGCCATTGAGCTAACGCGGCGCAAAAACCTGAAATGGGCGCACGATGATTTTAAATACGATAACGATAATTTTATACTTGAAGCAGGAAAAACCATGCGGCTACAATGCCAATTTGCCATAGGCGGTCGCATTTTTGTAAAGGGTTTAATAACGCCCCCGGCCGGTACTACCCTGCATATTTCCGGGAGCGCTTCAAACGATGGCTCCTTTACCATAAAAAATTATGAAGTATACCGCACGGCTACCGAAACGCAAACAACGCTTTTTATGGCAGAAGGTACGAATACTGAAAGTTATGTTTTATGCACCATTACCTTTCAGCAGCCGCAAATACTTACCGCCGCATCGGTACTGCAAACAAATATTGAAAACGTAATTGACCCGGTTTTAGCCAACGATTGGCTGAATATGACCATTACCCCGGCGCGGATTTTGCAAAACCACATGAACAAAATTGTGGCCGGTTTGCAAACAATACATGGGCAGGTGCAGTTTTTAACAGGCACCGGGAATTACAATGCTGTTACACAGATGTATGCCAATGGGCAGCAACAGGACTACAATGGGCATGCACTAAGCGAAAGCGCCTCGCTGGATTGGGATGATAGCTTAGTGCGTAACATTACGCCAATATGGGGTACAGAAGTATATGTGTTTGATTACCCACTTACCTATAAACAATTCAGGGACGTATTGGCTAACCCGCACGGGCTGTTGATATGGAATAAGTTCCCCGGGGTTTATTATTTCGGCTTTATACTTACCATGACCTATAACCTGAATACGGGTATGGCGCATTTTGAACTGATACAAATGGGCGGTAGCGTGGATAGCACCACCCTTGACGAGTTAAACAGCTATTTGATTACGGAAAATAACCAACCTATACTTACCGAATGATAACTCTATTAACCCGCCAGGCATTGGCATTTAACCTTACCGCAGATAGTTTCAGGTGCGCAAGGCCTTATTTTTTGCCCGTAAAAAAGGGCGACCCTATCTGTTTGCAGGGTAAAGCTACCGAGATAACAACCAATTCGCCTAACCTGGTGCCGAATGGCGATTTTGATACTACCGATGATTGGACTACCGGCGGCAGCGCATGGTCCATAGCCGATAACAAACTGA
>DASZPC010000718.1:0-3551 GCA_035550455.1 Chitinophagales bacterium
AACAGTAGTATTAAAATAATAACAATCCATAAGGCCGGTAATTTAAAGTGGCCACCACTGTCATTGCCTTCATTGGTAAACTGGCCCTGTAAGCGGGCTATCATTTCATCGGTAGCCGTGTTAAGGCCGCCGTAATAATCGCCCCGCTTGAAGTGCGGTTTTATGTCGTTATCTATAACTTCATTGCAAATGGCATCGGGCAGGTATTCTTCCACACCGCGGCCTGTGGCAATAAAAACCTGGTGCTCCTTCATGGCCACCAGTAGTAAAACGCCATTATCCTTGTTTTTGCGGCCAATACCCCATTTTTCAGCCAGCTCAGTGGCATACTGGGCCCTTTCCAAGCCATCGAGGGTTTTGATAATAACAATGGCAATTTGGGTGGAAGTTGAATCGTTGTAAGCCACCAGCTTGGCCTCAAGGGCGTTAGCATCGTCATCCTGCAATACATTGGCAAGGTCGTTAACCAGCCGGGGCGGGTTTGGCCTTTCGGGGTATTGTTGTGCCCGTAGGGGAATTATGCTAAGCAGGGCAAAGCAAAAAGCAAGCAATGTTTTTGGCAGCAAAGAAAGCCTATGCAACCCCCTGTTATTTCCCTTCGCTGATATCATTAGGAAGCTGGTTTTGCTGGTTGCCCGTATGCGGAAAATATTGTTTTAAATGTTCGCCTGTTTCGCGGATAGCAAATACGGCCCCTTCAAAAAATTCGCCGCGTTTAAAATGTTCGCGCATCACCTCTTTAGTGCCTTCCCAAAAGTTGGCGGGTACCACGGTGTTAATGCCTTTATCGCCAATAATGGCAAACTTGCGGTCTTTATAGGCAATGTAAATAAGCACACCATTTGCCTGGGCGGTTTTATCCATTTCCAGTTTTCTGAAAACTTCTGTAGCGCGCACAACGGGGTCGACTGGGCATTTAGATTCAATATGCACCCGGATTTCGCCACTGGTTAAATCCTCGGCCTCGGTAATAGCTTTTACAAGGGCCTTTTTTTGCCCCTCACTGAAAATATGCCTGTTAAACAACACTGTAGTTATTTGTTATCGTCTTTTTTTGAAAAATCAACGGTTGGCGCGTTTTCTGCACCGGCGTTTGATTTGAAGTAAGCTTTTGGCGTAAAGCCAAACCACTTGGCGGTTATTACTTCGGGGAAACTTTGAATGGTGGCATTGTAATCATTCACCGCTTCGTTAAAGCGGTTGCGTTCGGTGTTGATGCGGTTTTCGGTGCCTTCCAGTTGAGCCTGTAAATCGCGGAAACTTTGCGTAGCCTGTAAATCGGGGTAGCGCTCGCAGCTAACCAATAAGCGCGATAGCGAACCTTTTAACTGGTTTTGTGCGGCTTCAAATTTGGCCAGGTTTTCATCGGTTAAATCATTGGCATCAAGTTTTATGCTGGTGGCCGAGGCGCGTGCCTCAATTACTTTTTGGAGCGTGCTTTGCTCAAAATCTGCCACACCTTTTACGGTATTTACCAAGTTGGGGATTAGGTCGGCACGGCGCTGGTAGGCCGATTCAACATTGGCCCAAGCCTTGTTTACGGCCTCGCGCTTTTGTACCATACCATTATACCCGCAACTTGAGAGAGAAGACAAAACTATTAACCCGATAAAAAGCCGAACGATGTTTTTCATATAAAGTGAATTTATTTTTGCTAAAAGTAGGAAGATTTTTGATGGCATAAACCTGATACCACTCATCTTTAAACAACATGACGGACTGCTGGTTTTAAAATTGTTGGGCGGCAGCGGTTTGTAGTTGGCCCGCAAAGCGAAAAATTTATTTAAGGTTTTTAAGTTTCTCCCAAATTTCGGGCAGCATTTTTATAATAGCCACCTGTTTGGCAAAGGTGCGGGCCTCCACTGCCGGGTAGCCAATATAGGTTTTACCGCCTTCTAAAGATTTTGGTACAGCTGTAGTGGCCATAATAACGGCCCCATCGCCAATTTCGATGTTTTTATTGATGGCGGCCTTGCCGTAAAGGGTAACACGGTTGCCAATGGTGCTGTTACCGGCAATTCCCACCTGGGCTGCAATAATGCAGTGCTCGCCAATGCGCACATCGTGGCCAATATGCACCTGTCCATCCAGCTTAGTGCCTTTTCCAATAAAAGTATCGGACGAAACACCCGCAGCAATGGTACAGCCCGAGCCAATTTCAACGTCATCGGCAATGATGGCGCGGCCAGCGGTGTGCATTTTATCGTAATGGCCTGGCTGGCGTTTATAGTAAAAAGCATCGGCACCTATGGTGCTGTTAGCGTGTACAATAACATTATCGCCTAACTCGCAGTAATTGTAAATGGTTACGTTGGGGTGGATAACGCAATTGCGCCCGATTTTTACTTTTTCGCCAATAAAAGCATTGGGATATATAAAAGTGCCATCGCCAATTAAGGCAGAGGCGGCAATATTGCTTTTCGGTATTAATTCCGGTTTAAGTTTTTGTGCCAGCGAATTGTAGGCCTCGAAAGGGCTGCTGGTATACAGGAGTGTTTTACCGGCAGGGGCTTCCAGCTTTTTATTGATGATAATAAACGTAGCTGCCGATTTAAGGGTAAAATCGTAATATTTCTCGTGGTCAACAAAGGTAATGTCGCCGGGTTGTACATTGTGGATTTCGTTCAGGCCGGTAACAAGGGCTGTTTCGTTGCCAATTAATTCGCAATGTGTAAGGGCGGCAATTTCTTTTACCGGAATGGGATTTTCAAATTTCATGCAGTGAATATAGTGTATGGGGTTAACAGGGCAATAAAGAGGCTTTTCAATATTGCATATTCTCAATTACATTCGCGCACCAATATTACCTTAAAATGAAAGAAACCGCACTTACACCCCTACATATATCCCTCGGGGCCAAAATGGCCGCCTTTGCCGGTTATAATATGCCTATTGTTTATTCAACTATTACTGATGAACACAAAGCGGTGCGCAATACGGTGGGGGTGTTTGATGTAAGCCACATGGGCGAGTTTAAACTGAGTGGCGAAAAGGCGCTTGACCTGATACAATTAATAACCACAAACGATGCCTCGAAACTTATGGATGGTAAGGTGCAGTATTCGTGTATGCCCAACGCCACCGGTGGTATAGTAGACGATTTGCTGGTGTACCGTTTTAAAGCAGATGAATATTTGCTGGTGGTAAATGCCTCGAATATTGAAAAAGACTGGAACTGGATAAGCGGGCACAACACTTTTGGGGTTACTATGGAAAACCAGAGCGATGCCACCAGCCTGCTGGCCGTGCAGGGCCCCGATGCAGTTAAAACGCTGCAAAAACTTACGCAGGTTAACTTAAGCAATATACCGTATTATGCTTTTGCTGTTGGCAGCATGGCGGGCATTGATAATGTGCTGATTTCAAACACCGGTTATACCGGTGCGGGTGGTTTTGAGCTTTATGTAAAGAACGAAGACGCCCGTAAACTTTGGGATGCCGTGTTTGAGGCCGGTAGGGAATTTGGTATAGCCCCTTGTGGCCTTGCCAGCCGCGATACCCTGCGCCTGGAAAAGGCTTTTTGCCTGTATGGTAATGATATTGATGATACC
>DASZPC010000719.1:0-9207 GCA_035550455.1 Chitinophagales bacterium
ATTTTAAAAACGGGCTTGATGAAATACACGGCAGGCGCAGCTATGGTACCCGCGTGGGCGCAGCCAAAGGCACTTTACTTAGCCTGCCGAATGATAAAGACCCCAACGCAAGGCTGCACAATAAGCTAAGCAGGGTATCGAAATTTATAGCCGGTAACTATGCCATTGAGCTAACCCGGCGTAAAAACCTGCAATGGAGCCTGGACGATTTTAAGTACGATAACGATAATTTTATAATTGGCCTGTCAAACACCTATACGGGTATTGTATCTATTGCCCCTGGTAATGTAATAATTATTAACAACCCCCTTAATATAAGCCCGGGCAGCACTTTTACTTTGCGGGGCGCCGGGGCCAATAGCAATACGTATACTATTACCAGTACATACTATAACCCTTTTGCCAGTTTATCGCACAATTCCCTTGGTATTGTATATACCGGGGCAAACACCGATATAGCCGATAACCCTTTTGCCACCCACATAACAGTAGCCGAATCGTTTGTGGCCAGTTACCACGGCGAAGCTACTATAACCTTTACCAACTGTAAGTTTCCTGAGGTGGCATCGGCAGTGCTGCAAAGCCCGGTAAGCGGGGTTATTGCACCCGAATTAACCGGCAACTGGCTTAACATGAGCCTTACACCGGCGCGTATGCTGCAAAACAACCTTAGCCTTATTACGGCTGGCCTGCAAAAAATAAAAGGCAAGGTACAGTTTATAACCGGCACCGGTAATTTTGAAGCTGCAACACAAATGTACGCCGCAGGGAAACAGGAAGATTACAGCGGCAGGCGGCTTAGCGAAATGCAAAGCCTTGACTGGAACGACCCTAATGCCCGCAACGTTAAACCCCTTTGGCTGCCCGAAATTTACCGGTTTCAGTACCCGCTTACTTACAGGCAGTTTAAACAGGTGCTTAGCAACCCGCATGGGTATGTACAGTTTTATAAATTCCCAACGGATGTAAAACAGGGTTTTATTTTAAGTATGGATTACCAGCTTAAAACCGGCATGGCCAATTTTGAATTATTGAAAATGTATAACCCGGATGCCGACAGGTTATCGCTTAC
This sequence comes from Chitinophagales bacterium, assembly GCA_035550455.1. GTDB lineage: Bacteria > Bacteroidota > Bacteroidia > Chitinophagales > LD1 > Bog-950. Next base: position 1,073 of record DASZPC010000719.1, read on the forward strand.
CGAAACTGGCGGGCTGCTTTCAACCGAGGTAGCGCACCCTATGGGAGGCTAATTAATTGGAGAACTATATAAATAACAGGATTGGAGAATTGGTAAACCGGCTTTGCCCGAAAAAAAAATCAATTTGAAACGGCAGTGTTAATGCCCCAGTTTAAGCATACGGCCTATAAACGGGAAAACAACATAAATGCCTATTTCAATGCAGGCCAGGGTGCATAGCGCAATAAAAACATAAAAGGCATTAATAATCTGCTTTTTAAATTTTTCATCGTTGCTGCGGTCGGCTGAACGGATAAATTCAAAATGCTTCATCCGGGTGTACGACCTGTAAACCTCTACCACGTGCCTGCCGTGGGTGGTAAGCTTAACACGCATAACACGGTTTTCAGGCAGGCCTTCGGACTGGTCAAGTTGTATAATGCCTTCGGCGTGCAAAAGGCGGGCAGCCTGGTGCAGGTCGTCAGGGTCAATAACCGGCGATAAAGAAGCCTGGTTTATTACCACTTGCTTATCCTTATTCTCATCCTGGTTCAGTACCTCGAGGATATCGTCAGCAATAAAAGTTACGTGCATCCTTTTTCTAAATGAATGGGAAGATATAAAAAACTGAATAAAGCAATAAAATAATTCATCATCATATCAACAAAAAACCAATATGGCACTAACTATTTTACCCAACCAGGCACTGGCCATGCGCCCGGAGGCCGCCAATAAATGCAATACGCGCTATTATTTACCCTGCCAGCGCGGCGATAATTATACCCTACAGGGGATTTCGACCCCTGCCAGCGATGCAGATTTACTAAATACAGACCAGAGCTGGAGCACCGGGGCGGGTTTCACTATTAATGTAAATTCGCTTGTTTATACGGGCAATGCCACTGCTACCAGCGCCGTACACCCGCTGGGCCTGCAGCCGGGGCATTTGTACCAACTGTTTTTATACATAACCGTAACCGATGCGGGTACCTGCACCAGCGGGCAGGGGTTAATTGTAAAACTGAACGGCGTTAATGTACCCCTGCCGGGCATTGCTGCCGGGCAGGGCATACATGAGTCTTTCCAGCTTACATGGTTTTATTCACCCGGGGCTATTGATACCGGTAATATTGAGGTTACGGTAAATAATACCTCGGTAAGGTTTGTATTTACCGCCCATGTAATACAGTACTCCATACCGCAGGTAACGGCCTACAGCGGCGATACCCGGGTGCAGGTGCTGGACCCTGTAGCCATACATTACTTTACCACACCCGATTATATAAACGACTATGGCGATATAAGCACCTGCCGCTTTGATATAAAATTCGGGCTTGACCAGCTTGACGACGGCTGCTACTACATTGAAATTGACGATGGTTCGTTTAACGTGCCCGACCCGGGTTTTAACGATGGCGCCGGCTGGGTGGTGGGCGCTAACTGGAGCATTAGCAACCATGCCGCCCACTATACAGGCAATAACAGTAACCAGCAGCTTGTAACCAATATATATTTATATGCCGGCCAGCAGTATACGCTTTATTTTGACTGCATTGGTATAAACCAAAACGGGGTAACCGTAGAGGTGGATTTTGCCGACAGCACCACAACATCGCAAAGTTATACGGGCAGCAGCACCAGCCGCAGTTTTACTTTTAGCTGTCCCACAGGCGCCACCGGTATTGCCATTTTAAGGTTTGCCCCCCTGCCCAGCATCAACGGCACGTGCAACTTCAGTATTTACAACATACACACCGGTAATACCGCCGGTTTTACCAGCAACGATATAAACCTGCGCACTACCTGGGGCAATACCCATTTGTTTAGCGCCACTAATAACGATGGGGCCTTTGGCTTTGATTACAGCCAGGGGCTTACGCATACGCTGCGCCTTTACAGCCGGGTTAAATACCACGATTACCACGAGGAAACCGAGCAATACAATTTTAGCGATAACAGCAATGTGCTGATGATGGCCACCCAGGAAAAAGTGTACGAGGTGCTTATTGGCGATGCTGCCGAGTTTGTACACAACTGCCTTAGCCTGCTGCGCCTGCACGACCATTTTTACATAGATGGGGAAGAATATATAAAGGAGGGGGGCTATGCCCTTAAACAGCGAAAATCTACCGAGTTATCGGCGGCGGCGTTTAGCGCCAAGCCCATAGCGGGGGTGGGCAAAAACTGGGCCCTTGAGTAGTGGTTATAAAGCAAACGATTCGAACTGTAGGCGCTCTTCCTGGTAGCCTTTGGTGTACCATTCGTTGCAGAAGGTTTCGAAATCGTCCAAATCTAATTTTGTAGGGAAAGGAAAAGGCTGCTCAAACTGCCCGTTTAAAAAATCGGTGCGGCCTTTATCAAAATAAAATGCTTTTGCCTCGGTGGTTGCCATAAAAATGGTTTGGGGTTGCTGTTAAAAACAATAATTACTCGGTTGAAAAAAACTCCGGCGGGGCTGAAATGGTTTACGCCGGGCATAAAAAAAGGTTACGCAGTGGTAACCTTTTCTGTTTTGCTTTTTAAGTAGTTGTCTTTTACTGCACCACCAGTTTGCGCACGGTATGCCATTTTTGGGCAGGGCCTGTAAGCTCAACCATATAAACGCCGGGGGCGTAGTTGTTTAACTGCAATACAGTGGCATTGCTAAATGTTTGGCTGCCCATTTGCTGGCCCAGGGCGTTGTAAATGCGCAGTTCCACTTTTTCGGTGGTGTTTACGGTTACCTGCACCTGCTGTTGGGCAGGGTTGGGCCACATGGTAAAGGCAGTGCTGTTACCGGCATCGTTAATACCCGAAGGCAGGGTGGTGCAATCGAATATGCGGATGGAACCGCTATCGGTATCGTGGCAGCCTATGGAATCAACATAGGTGTAATAAACAGTAAAAGTGCCAAGGCCTGATGATGTTTGATAGAAGGTGGCATTGTTCACTACATAGTTGCCCGAAAAATAACCACCGGCAGGCGAGCCGCCGCTAAGGCTTATAGGTGCTGCATGCAGGCAGAAACTATCTAGGGCCAGGGTAAGGCTTACAACAGGGTTAGGGTGTATGTTAACTTTAACTGAATCGGATTTGGTAGAGCAGCCATGTGCCGAAGTTACAATAAGCCTGTAGGCGCCGGTAACTGAAACAGTATATGAACTGCTGTTGGCCGAGGCAATATCGTTGCCGTGGTTTTGCCACTGGTAGGTAACATTAGTAGCGGTAGTGCTGAGGGTAACCGTACCCGAACCACAAATATTAACCGGGCCCGAAGCGGTAACCGGCGGCTTGGTTGGATAAGGAAAAACACCAATGTTGGCGGTATAGGAACCGCTTTCGCAACCTGCCGATGCGGTATCGTTAATAGTAATAATATACTGGCCCGAATCGCGGGCTACGTAATATAATTTATGTGTATTGGTAAGCACGTGGCCGTTGAAATACCAGGTGTAAACCGAGCCGGGCAGCGAATCGAGGCTGATGCGCGACGAATCGCCGGTGCAAAGCGAAGTGGCGCCGGTGGTAAAGTGCAGGTTGGGCAGGGCAATAACAGGCCTGAAGTTTACAGCACCTGAAGCAACACCAACTACAGCAGGGTCGGTAGCCACTACACGGAACCTGTAATTGGCCGAGGCGGGCAGCGCCGGCGCCAGGTATTTTTTCGAGCTATCGCTTTGTCCTGCAAGGGTATCAAGTATCATTGGGCTGGCAAAGCTGCCTGTTGAATCAGAAACCTGCACTACAAAAAGGTTATCATATACAAAAGTATCTGACACCGTATAGGATATGGTAAAGCTATCGCCGGGGCAAACCTTGTTGGGCGAAACGCTGGTAGTTATGCTGGGTGTTTGTGCAAAAACCGCCACCGAAAAAAACAATACGGATGCAAACAGGGTAAATCTCAATCTCATCGTACCTTTTTTAGTTAGTTGTATTGCAATGTTATGAAAATTAAAATGGAATTGGAAATATGTGTATTTTACAAGCAGCACAGTGAAAATTAAACACATATTAATAATAATACCGCTGGCTGTACTGCTTGGCACCGGTATTGCCCTGGCGCGTATAGCGCGTATTGACGGCAGCCCCGCTTTTGCGCATTACGGCGCCTGGCGCGGCACTACCAGCCTGCTTTTAAGCCACAGCGACCTTGTAACCACCCAGGTAACTGCCTTTGCCCTTTTTGCCTTGCCCGCTACCGAGGCCGTTTACCTTTTTGCGCTGAACGATGATAACCACCAGCGCCTGAACGGCAACGAAAGCTACCTGATAAAAGGCAACGTGCATGATATAAAAGTAGGTTACTGGAGCATTACCGCTTATGGCAAAGACCTTTTTTTAATTGCCAACGATGAAAATAAATACTCGTTTAATGGTAATAACCTGATAACCGACAGCACCGGTAATTTTGAAATAACCCTTTCGGCTGAAAGGAAAGGCAATAACTGGCTGCCGGTTAAAAAAGGGGAAAAGTTTGAACTGCTGTTGCGCCTTTACCAGGCCAACCCTGATTTTGTAACGAACCTTGATAAGGCGCATTTGCCCGAAATAAAAAAGCTGTAAGGTGAAAAAAACTATCTGGCTTTTTATAATTGGTATTGCGCTGGCCGCTGTAACCCAGTGGGCAGTGGTTAAATACATACCCAATGCTATTTACCGTATAGCGGTACACCGTTCGGGCAAGGAGGCCAACCGGTGGATTAACGCGCCTAAAACAAGCGCCAGCCTGCGCCGCGTGGTGCTGCCCAACCCCGACTTTGTGTACAGCGCCCTGTTTTACGATGTAAGCGAACACGATATTATTATTACCGGCTTTCTGCCCGACTCGAATTATGCCTCGGTGTCGTTTTACGATAACCGGTGCCAGCCCTGGTATGTATATAATAACCTTAGCCACCACAGGGCCGGGCCTTTTTGGTTCAGGTTAAGCAGGCACGGGCTAAAAGGCGTAAACGAGTTGCAGGCCAAAACTAACCGCGGCGTTATATTATGCCGCTACCTTAGCAAAACCGATAGCACTTATGCCCAAATGCAGGCTTACCAAAAACTGCTGACAGTGGAGGTGAAGTAGGTTTTCACGGTTTACAGTTTCTTGTTTCCGGTTTCCGGTTTACTGTTTTTGGTTTCCGGTTTTTAGTTTTTTGCTGTGGGCTTTGGGCTTTGGGCAAAACGGATTAACAGATTTGCCGATTAACTGCTCCCCGCAATACAGTTTACAGTTTACAGTTTCGAGTTCCAAGTTTCAAGTTCTGAATTAGCCGATATTCTGATTAACTGGTTTCCCAATTCCCCTGTCTAACGCCTAATATCTAACGTCTAAAGAATCATTTCTCTACCACCAATTTGCGAACGGCGGTTTGGCCTTTGCTGTTGCTTAGTTTTACAAAGTAAACGCCGCTGCTTAAAAACGATGTTGCGATATGCGATGTGCGGCTTTCGATTTGCGAAGTAATTATAGCGCGTCCGGTTACATCAGTAAGTTGTAGCGTGCCTCCTATGGAGTTGTTGTCTACCTCAACAGTTACTGCATCTTTAGCGGGGTTGGGGTAGAGCCTCACCCCCAGCCCCTCTCCGGGGGAGAGGGGAGAAATACCGGTAGTAGTGGTGGTAATAGTATTGGCAGTGGTATTGGTAACCACAGGGCTGTTAAAGTCGAAGTAGATGTAAGCGGTGTTATTAATGGTAGTGCCCACCGGTAAGTTATCTTTCAGCTTAATTTTATACTGCACATAGCCGTGGCTGTTAGGCTCGTCGGCAGTGCTATCGGGCAGGTTAATGTTCGGGAAATTGAACTTCACCACATTGCCCAAAATCTGTGTTACATTTTTGTGGCTGTAAGCTAGTAGCTGGAAGGTGGAAGGGTCTAAATGGCTATCCAGTGTATCTTCTACCAAAATATTCAGTGCAGGCGCTGTGCCTGTGTTTTGGAAACGAACAGTATAAGTAAGCCAGTGTTGCGAGGTATCGGTAGCGCCATTGGGTGATACTTCCTTCTCATTCGGATCGAGCGAGTTGACAATTGTAAAGCAGTAATTATTTGTGTTGTTCGATGGGTTGTAATCGCCGTTGGTGGGGGTTACATTTACGGTTATACACACCTGCGTACCCGGTGTGGCAAGGCTGTCAATCTTAAACAACAAATTAAAAGCCGTATAAACATTTACTGCGCCAAAATCGGCTATGTTCCAGGTAATGGTATTACCGTTTACGGTGGTGGGGGTTAAAGCCCCGCCGGCAGGGCCCACATAGGTAACCTGCCCGCTGTAAGTAAGGCTAACTACCCCACTTATACCATTGGCGCAGTGTGCGCCATAGACATTCGATATATCGCCTGCAACAGTATTTACTGTAACTACCGCATTTGGCCTTGGTAATATATAGCTGTTTAAAATGCTCCATACACCTACATCAAAACCGGGGCGGCATGTAAGGGCAAAATTATTACCATAGCTTAATGAGTCGGCTACTGAAATAGTGGTGTTTATATAACCACTATCGGGGCAGCTTAAAATAAAAGGCACGTTGGCGGTATCAATTTGCAGGCTGTAAGTGCCATTGCCTGTTAAGAATGAATAGCCCCCGCCATTGCTGCTGTACACCTGTTGCTGCAAAGTACCGTTTTGATATAACTGTGCTTTTACACCTACCTGACCGGCATCGGTTGAGTCGTATTGACAATTATTATTGGCATCGTAAAATACCTCACCGCTTATATCCCAATAAGTACTGCATCCGTTGGGGTTGTACATGCCGCAAAGTGGTAATGTACCGAGCGTAGGGTTGCTGCTGGTAACATTCCCGTAATTAGGTAAACAGGTAATACCTATATTGTAAAAGTTTAAGTGCACTATGCGCTTTAATTGCGGCAGACAGGTTAAGCTTGGGCTGTTAGATATATCAAGTTCCCGCATACTATCGGGCAGTTCGGGCAACGATACCAATTGCGAGTGCGAACAATAAAGACTATACATGTGGGGTGGCAGTAATGGCAGGGTTGTTACATTGGTATAATAACAGCTTAAGCTATTAAGGCTGGCAGGTAATGGCGGAATTGAAGCAATAGGGTTATAACCGCAACTAAGGTTATTTAAGAGTGGTGGCAGCGGAGAAGGTAACGAACTAATATCAGTGCTGTCGCAGTCCAGTAAAAGTAAACCTGCAGGCAGGGTGGGAAAAGTGGTAAAATGATTATAGCTGCAATCTAAGTACTGCAAACTGGCGGGCAATGCAGGCAGGCTGGTAAACTGGTTAGCACGGCAATCGAGCGAGTTGAGCTGCGGCGGCAGTACAGGCAGCGATATAAGCTGGCTGTTATCGCACCAAAGTATGGTTAAGCTGTTAGGCAATGTGGGCAGCGATGTAAGGGTAGTGTATTCAACCTCTAAGCGGTTAAGGAAAGAAGGCAGCGTTGGTAAAGAAGTAAGCGGGTTTAAAGTGGTAAGTAACCGTTGCAGGCCGGATGGCAAAGGCGGCAGGCTGGTTAATTGGTTTATCTGGGTTGTAATATTAATAAGCGTGGCTGGAAAGGAGGGGATATAGCTAATAGAATCGTTAGAGCAATCAAGGCTGGTAAGATTTTTGAAATACTGTATGCCAGTTAAATTACGTATGGGCCTTCCGGAAGGGCTTATGCTAGTGGCGTTTAGTACTGCACTACAATTGGTATCTAGCTGGTTACCATTCATACACAATGGGTAATTACTTTGTAGCCAGCTTACAAAAGCCGTATCGGGTATGGTTACATATTGTGCTGTTGATGTAAATGAAAACGCTGTGATAAATAAACATATCGCCAGCAGCCTTGGGGAAAGTGGGGTCATGGGGTTGGTTTGTAACTACAAGATAATAAGCCAGAACAGTAAAATGAAATTTGTTGCGGAATATTTATGTATCTTTTTTACAAATCAGGGTAAAATGACAATGAAAATTAGCTGCTTTCATTTTACAGTTTCCGGTTTTTTGCTTGGACTGTAAGCTACGGGCTTAGAACTATGGACAAAAAACAATTTTCCGGTTTTTCTAATTATCAAGTTACCGAATTATTTCTCTACCACCAATTTGCGAACGGCGGTTTGGCCTTTGCTGTTGCTTAGTTTTACAAAGTAAACGCCGCTGCTTAAAAACGATGTTGCGATATGCGATGTGCGGCTTTCGATTTGCGAAGTAATTATAGC
>DASZPC010000720.1:0-8009 GCA_035550455.1 Chitinophagales bacterium
AGCGCAGGCAAGCGATGAAAGGGCCAAAAAGGAAAGCGATAAAGTGGTAGTAACAATGGACGATGCCATGAAGAATTTTAATTCCGGCGATTATAAAGCAGCAGCCGACCAGTTTGATAAAATACTGCACCGCGAACCCGATAACGCCGAAGCGCTGTACTTTGGCGGCATTAGCGAATACATTAACGGCAAAACTGATAAAAGCGAAAAGAATTTTGATAAACTGCTTAAAGCAGGCTCCAGCTACCAGGACGGCTCGAAATGGTACAAAGCCAATATTTTACTGAAAAAAGGTAAACGCGATGATGCCAAAAAAATACTGGAACAGCTAAGCAGCACCAATGGCTCCTACAAAGAGCGCGCTATTAAAAAAATGGCCGAGCTTGGCTTTTAATTATTATTGAATTTCAGCTTGGTCCAGTAAATGTAAGTTTTGCCCAACTGCCCTGCAATCCAGCTTTTTTTACGGCCGGTAATATTGCTCGAATAGTTCATCAGCAGGTAAGTATTGTCGTCCAGTTTCACCATACCCGGAAAAGCCGTATCGCCCGTGCTCGGAAAATCGGTTACCAACGATAGGGTAAGGCTGTCTTTATTCAGCCGGAAAAGCGAGGTCACCTTTCTGGTTATAGAATAACGTATCAGGTTGCGCATACGGCGCTTGGTTTCGCTGGTGCGGTGGTCAAGTTTATCAACCGGGCCATCCAGGTTCCTCCGCGATACCAGGTAAATATCATTGGCATGGTTAAACAGCAGGGCGCTGTCGTACTTGTCTTTGGTGCGCACTTTTTTCCAGTTGCCAATACAACATTTATCGGCTTTGCAAATCAGGGCGCCGGTGCCTTCCAGCCGTACAGTGGCATAAAGGTTGCCGGTTTTGTCAAAAATAAACTCGCCTTCTTCTGCCGAAAGCACATCTACCTGCGGGTCTTTCGAAATAGGTGTCCAATTCATTGCATCGGTGCTGTAAAAAAGGCGCAGGTCGCTTTTATGCCCGTTGGTATAAAGCCCTTTGCCATAATACGCCGACATATAAAGCGTATCGCTGCGCTCCCTTACGCGCCAGGGCACAAAGCCGTCAAGGTTTACGCTTTCCGGGTTGGTCCAAAAATTACCGCCAATGGTACGGCACACTAATATTTGTTGTGGGTCAAAACTGAACATGCTTTTACTACCGGTAAAACAATACAGGTTCAGGGTATCATGATAAACTGCAAACTTAGGCTCGCGCAAATCGCGGCCCACATTAATCTCTGTTTCATAAGTCCAGTTATCCAAATCAGGCGAGCTGATTACATACATTACCGCCTTGCGCGATGGGAAGTGCGTGGGCGCTGTACGAAAAGCCAGGTAATACCTGCCATTGTACTTCACCACATCAAGGTTGTTGTTGCTGCGTTGTATGTGGCACTCAGGCGGCAATTTGCCCGAGGTGGTCAGGTTTTTCCAGTCATCAAATTTTACATGCTGTGCGTTTGCTGCAAAGGCCCACAAAAGCAGGGCTGGCAATAAAAAGGGGGTCTTGTTTAAAATATTTTTCATGGCAGGGAGTCTTGTATCAAAATTACCTTTCTTTGAACTATGCCCAATGTAACGTTCGTTAAAAATAAATATTTGAAAACCATCCTGCCCGATTGGAAAGGCAACCCTGTTAAAGATGGCAAGTTCATTGACCCCAACACCCGTTTTACCGGAACCTTCACCCGGTTCCTCCGGTGGCAGTTTACCCGCAACGATAAGCGGACGGAAAAAAAGAACGAGCAATGGCGGTTAAAGGTGCGCCAGGGCAACAGTTTTTTAAAGAATGAAAACAACTGCCTCGTATGGCTGGGCCATGCCAGCTTTTACCTGCAACTAAATGGGGTGAAGATTTTAATCGACCCCATCTTTGGGCGTATTTCGGGTATCGTTCCCCGGTATAGCGAAATGCCCTGCCCGGTTGAGGATTTCGTTGGCATTGATTATATCCTCCTTTCGCATGGCCACCGCGACCACGCCGATAAAGCCACGCTGCAAAAGCTTTGCGCACAAAACAACCTTACCTTGCTTACCGGTTTAAATAACGGGAAGATGGTAGCCGATTGGGTGGACGGCCTAAAATTTCAGGAGGCCGGCTGGTACCAGCAGTTCGATTTAAAGAACGATAACCTGCGCATAACCTATTTGCCCACCCAGCACTGGAGCAACCGCTACCTGTGGGACCTTAACCAAACCCTGTGGGGCTGTTTTATGATTGAATATAATGGGCTTACTATTTATTTTGGTGGAGACTCGGGTTATTGTAGCTATCCTAAACAGGCGGGCGGGCTTTTTCCGAATATAGATATTGCCATGATAGGCGTAGGCGCTTATTACCCGCAGTTTATGATGAAGGACGTACATACCAGCCCGCACGATGCAATTAAAGCTTTTCACGACCTCGGGGCCAAAACCCTCATCCCCATGCACTATGGTACCTTTGATTTAGCCGATGAACCGCTTGGCGAACCTTACCGTATTTTAAAATACCTGGAGGAGCACAACGAAATAAACGGCGATTTAAAATTACTGGACGTGGGCCAGGTGCTGGAACTGTAGCGCCCTGTTTTAATTTACCAGCTTGCCCTGTATGCGCAGCAATTCGGTTTCAGCGGCCTTGGCATTATAGCGGGCATTTACCAGCCGCGTAAGTGCCTCTACATAGCTTTGCTGTGCCTGCCTTAACTCAATAGCTGTTGATTCGGCAACCCTAAACCTTTCCAGGGCTATACTTACGTTTTCTTTGGCAAGGCCTATGTTTTCTTCTTCCAACTGTAATGCCTCTTTAGCTGTTTCAAAATTCTTCATGGCGTTGTAGTAGTTAATCCTGTTTTGCAGGGTTACCTTCTGCAATTTAAACTGGTTGTTTAGTATGGTAATTTCGGCCACCTTGGTTTGGTGCAGGTACACCAGCCCGTTAAAAATAGGCACGGTTAAAGTAAAGCCCACACTGGGCCCGTAGCTTTGGTTATACAGCGAAAACCCCGCCGAGCTTTGCGTGCGGTTGTAATTATAACCGGTGTTGGCCACCCCCCCGCCTAAGGTAAGGTTAGGCAGCATTTGTGCAAAGGTTTCTTTTTTGGCGTACCGGGCTATTTCAATATTCCGGCGCGCAATTTCAATCTGGTAGTTGTTTTTCTCCAGTTCATCGGGTGTTTGCAGGTCGGGCTTCACATTAAATGGAATGGAATCTTCCACCTCAAACTCTGTATCTGCCGCCCGGCCAAGCAATCCGTTTAGTACAGCTTTACTTTCTTCAATAGCTGTTTTTTGTGCCAGTGCCTGACTCTTATCGGCATTCAAATCAACCTTGGCCTGCAACATCGCCACCTTCGATGATGTGCCCACCTGAAACTGCTTCTCCGCAATTTTTGCCGTCTCTTCATACAAAGCAATCGTTTCGGTTATCGACCTCAACTGCTGCCGGGCGCTTACCACATTATAGTAGGCATTTATTACCTGTGCCACCATGGTTTGCAGGGTATCTTTTAAGTTAAGCCGGCCCACTTCTTCCAGTTGTTTAAGCCGGTTTTTGGTGGCAAACATTTTTAGCCCGTCAAATAAGGTCCAGCTCAGGGCTAATCCCGGCTGAAGGCTGTTACCGGTTACCCCGTTTTGCTTAATCTCCGTTCCGTTCGATAATTTCTGATCTAAGTTGGTATAGGTAAAGTTATCGGTAAGGTTGGCATTCAACTTGGGCAACATACCGGCGTTGCCGGGGTTGTTATTAATATGCGCTATATCGGCATCATTCTTCGCAATCTGTATATCGAAATTATTCTTCAGGGCAATTTCAATAGCCTGCTCCACACTAAGCGTATCCTGGCACAAAACTGTACCGGCCACACAACATAACAACGAAAAAACAAGTATTCTAAGCCGCATTTTTCTTTTGGGTTCTTGACATATACGAATACATAGCCGGTATTACATACAACGTAAGCACCAGCGAAAACAACAGCCCGCCTATAATTACTATGCCCAGAGGTACCCGGCTTTGTGCGCCCGAGCCTAAAGCAAAGGCAATAGGCGTGGCGCCCAGTACGGTGGCAAGGCTGGTCATTAATATCGGCCTTAGCCTCAAGGCTGCGGCATCAATTACAGCGGGTAATTTTTCCTCGCCTTCGCTACGCTTGTGGTTGGCAAACTCTACTATAAGGATACCATTTTTGGTAACAAGCCCAATAAGCATAATAATACCTATTTCAGAGAATATGTTCAGCGATTGGTTAAACATCCACAGGCTGAAAAGTGCCCCGGCCAGGGCCAGTGGCACGGTTACCATTATTATCAGCGGGTCAACAAAGCTTTCAAACTGTGCAGCAAGTATCAGGAAAATTAGTACCAGCGCCAGTATAAAGGCAAACGAGGTGTTTGAAGAGCTTTCTGCAAAATCGCGTGCCGAACCGTTCAATGATGTAACAAACGTATCGTCCAGTGTGCGTTTGGCAATGTCCTGCATTTCTTTTACCCCATCGCCAACCGTATAGCCCGGCGCAAGCCCCGCCGAAACGGTGGCCGATTTATAACGGTTAAAGTGGTACAGCGCAGGCGGCTCACTTTGTTCCGAAACACGCACCAGGTTATCTAACTGAATCAGCTTGCCTTCATTATTGCGCACATAAAACGATTTCAGGTCAATGGGTTCATCGCGGTTATCGCGGGTTACCTGTGCAATTACTTCATATTGCTTGCCGCCCATTAAAAAATATTGCAGCCTGCTGGCGCTCAATGCCAGGTCCAGTGTGCGCGAAACATCGTACATGTTTACACCCAGTTGTGCGGCCTTTACGCGGTCTATATTTACCTGCAATTCGGGCTTGTTAAACTTCAGGTCAACATCCACGCCCGAAAACACTTTGCTTTTGGTTGTTTCTTCCAAAAATTTCGGCAGTTTGTCTTTCAGTTTATCAAAGTCAAGGTTCTGTATTACAAACTGCACCGGCATAGAGGTTTTGGCCGCAAGCCCTACCGAAATGGTTTGTTCTTCAATGGCAAATACCTTCCCCTCATTAAAGCGTTTAAAATTTTTGTTCAGGTAGTTTACAATTTGTTTTTGGCTTCTTGCCCGTTCTTTAGGTTCGCTCAGCACCATACGCATATAAGCCGAGTTTACCGAACCGGTACCCGAAAACGATGGCGCTACAATGCTTATCAGTATTTTCCGCTCCGGTACCGAATCCATCATAAACTTCGTAAGCGAAGCCACGTATTTTTCCATGTAATCGTACGAGGCCCCCTCAGGTGCAGTTACCCTGAAACGTATCAGGCTGCGGTCTTCCAGCGGGGCCAGTTCTTTAGGCAGCGTTAAGCCCAAAACAGCAATGGTGCCAAGGCATATACCAAAAATTACAAAAGCCAGCCAGCGGCGCTTCATAAAACCTTCCAGGCTTTCACGGTAGGCATTATCAAGCCATTGATAAAAGGGCTCCGTCTTTTCGTAAAACCAGCTATGGTGCCCGCTGGAGGTTAAAAGCACGTTCAGCACCGGTGTAAGCGTAAGCGATACAAAAGCCGAAATAAGCACCGCCCCTGCCACCACAATACCAAACTCGCGGAAAAGGCTGCCCACAAAACCCTGTAAAAAGATAATAGGCAAAAACACCACTGCCAGTGTCATGGAGGTGGCAATTACCGCAAAGAAAATCTCATTTGCCCCTTCTTCCGCCGCCCGGTGTTTTTCAATCCCTTTTTCAATTTTCTTGAAAATATTTTCTGTTACCACAATGCCATCGTCAACCACTAACCCGGTTGCCAGTACAATACCCAATAAGGTAAGGATATTGATACTAAAGCCCATGATGTACATAATGAAGAAGGTGCCAATCAGCGAAACAGGAATGTCTATCAGCGGGCGGAAGGCAATTGTCCAGCTTCTGAAAAACAGGTAAATAATAATTACCACCAGCCCAAAGGCAATGGCCAGTGTTTCGCCCACCTCCTCTACCGATTGTTTTACGAATTTGGTGTTGTCCAGCGCCACATTCAGCTTAATATCCGGCGGCACTTCCTTTTGCATTTGCGCATAGCGCTTGTAAAACTCATTCGCTATTTCAATATAGTTGGCGCCCGGTTGTGGTACCACCCCAAGGCCAATCATCGGCACGCCCGATTCGCGCAAAATGGTTTCTTCATTTTCGGGCCCCAGTTCGGCATACCCTACATCCTTCAATCGTATCACCTGCGAAGGGGTCGATTTTATTATCAGGTCGTTAAACTGTTTTTCGGTGCTTAGCCTGCCCGATGTTTTAATGGTAAGCTCAGTATTGTTGCCGTAAATTTTACCGGCGGGCAACTCTACGTTTTGGTTCTGCAGGGCGGTGGCTATATCGGTAAAGGCCAGCCCGTACGCCGAAAGTTTCTGCGCATCAATCCAAAGCCGCATGGCATATTTTTTTTGCCCCCATACCTGCACGGTACTAACACCCGGTATGGTTTGCAGCCGGTCCAGTAAAATGTTTTCGGCATAGTCGTCAATAGCTAATATGTTGCGGGTATTGCTTTGCACGGTCAGCGCTACAATGGCATCTGAGCTGGCATCGGCTTTGGTTACAATAGGCGGGGCGTCAATATCCTGCGGCAACTGCCCCAATGCCTGCGATACCTTATCGCGCACATCGTTGGCAGCCGTTTCAAGGTCATAACCCAAATTAAACTCAACGGTTATTACACTTGAACCCAACGTACTGGTCGATGAAATAGAGCGTATGCCTTGTGCGCCGTTAATTGATTTTTCCAGCGGCTCGGTTATCTGCGATTCCACCACATCGGCATTAGCGCCAATATAATTGGTGCGCACAGTTATAATGGGGGGGTCAATACTGGGGTATTCCCGCACACCCAAAAACTTAAAGCCGATAGCGCCAAACAGCACTATTATAATGCTCATTACTATGGCAAGTACCGGCCTTTTTAAACTTAACGAGGGTAAACTCATATTACTAATTACTGCTTATGGCTTTATAATGGGTGCGCCTTTTTAATTATTAATTTTCGTAACCTTCAAATCCATGCCCGGCTTTATATACATAATAGCCGTAGTTATTACCGTATCGCCCGGCTGTATGGCATTGTTTGTTATTTGTATGCTCGACTCATCCCTTATATCTGTTTCCACATCCTTAAACATAGCCTTGCCGTCTTTTAATACAATTATCTGCTTGGTGCGCGCCTGTGGTATTACGCACTGGGTGGGTACCATCAGTGCATTTTGAATTTGCTTCAGGCCCAAATCAACACGGGCGTATGTACCCGGAAAAAGTTTTGACGATGAATTTTGAACCAGCCCACGCACGGTCATACTTCGCGTGGTTTCATCAATCTGTGGTTCAACGGCGTAAACCTTTCCTTTAAATTTCTCTTTATATCCGTCTACTGTTAACGTAAAATCATCGCCTCTCGAAAGCTGCGAAGCATATTTTTCGGGCACCACAAAATCAATCTTCAGCGGGTCTATCTGTTGCAGGGTGGCTATTACCGTTCCCGGCGAAACCACCGCGCCCAGGCTTATGTTGCGCAAACCTATAACCCCGTTAAAAGGGGCAACAATTTCTGTTTTCGATATGAGGGCTTTGGTGTATTCTATGTCTGCCCGTACGCCTTTTAGCGCGGTTACGGCATTGTCGTATTCCTGTTGGCCTATGCCGTTTATAGCCAGCAATTGTTTAAGGCGGCTTTCGGTTTTTATATCTGTTTCTTCCTGGGCCTGTAGTTTTTGTAGCTGTGCCTGTAAATCATCATCAAATAGTTTTACCAGCACAGTTCCTTTGGTAACTGCGGAGCCTTCGTTCAGGTTTAGTTGCACTACTTTGCCTTGTACCTCGGCCTGCACATTTATTTGCTCGTTGGCCAGCAACGTGCCCGAGGCAATAATTTCATTATCAATATTACGGGGCTTTACTATGTAGCCTTCAACCGTCATCGCAGTGGCTTGACCGGCAACGGGGCCGGGCGCCGCGTTTTCCTTTGGTTTTATTACTTTATTATAAACT
>DASZPC010000721.1:0-1765 GCA_035550455.1 Chitinophagales bacterium
CTGGAATTAATTTTTCGAATATACAACTTGCAAACCGCCACCCTTTTTTGAGTGGCGGTTTTTTATTTAATATTTGTGGGTATTATACGCCAATGAAGAGCCTGGTTAAGTTGATTTTTTTATTGTGGTGCCTTACAACAGCACCAAAGGTTTTTGCCGGCACGGCTTACCTGCAAATTATACACGATTGCGCCGACCCCGGCCTCGACACCGTAGATGTGTACCTGGATACTACCCTGCTTGATGCCGGTGTAACGCTGAACACCGCCATCGGTTTTTTTACCCTGCCCTCTGATACTTCAACTGATATTCTGATAGCTAACAAACATTCAACCAGTTACCGGGATAGCATCAGGTCGTTTCATTTTAATTCGTTTACCAATGGGCAGCGCTATGTTTTAATGTTGGGCGGTACTTACAATCCGGGTTTTCAACCGAACCCGGACGGGCGCGATATTTCGCTCGGTTTAAAGCAAGTTACACCAGTTGATTCCATTGCGCCTGATACTTCGGAAGTGGCTATCCGCTTTTTTCAAGGGGCTACCGATTTAAGGGCGGTGAATATATTGATAAGAAGCAACGGCCAGTTGCTGGCTACTGTTGCCTACGGCGATTCAAACCCAACCGTTTTGTTACATCATGGTAACTATGAATTTCAATTAATAAGCACCGATTCAACTGAAAACTTCGGCACTTACAAAGCGGACTTTTCTGCTTTTGGCGGCCAATCGGTTATTGTTTATACCGGCGGGTTTAGGTATCCTTCGTATAATAATGATGGGGAGTTTTTAAGCATGTTCGTTGCCAGTGGCACCGGTGCCATAAGCCTGTTGCCGGTGGAAGAATCGGCCTTTCAGTTGCTGCACAACAGCGCTGATTTGGCGCTTGATTCGGTGGACGTTTATTTAAATGGCCAGGTTTTATATGCCGGGTTGCCCTTCCGTAATGCGCTTCCGGCTTTAACACTTTATGCCTATGCAAACTATGATATTGGAATAGCACAAAAGAATTCGGTATCGGTGGCAGATACTTTTTGGCATGAAACCTTTGATTTAAAACGCGATACTTTTTACATAGCTACCATGGCAGGCTTATTGCGGCCCGGCAATTATGCTGCCAACCCTGATGGTATTAGCACCGATTTCCAGGTGTTATTACAAACACCTGCCGAATACGGAAGTGCCAGCAACCAAAATTTCGACTTTTTTATGGTAAATGGGGTTACCGATGCACCTGCGTTAAATTTATATATCCAGGATGGCCCGCAACTGATAAACGGCCTTGAATATGCTGACCAAAGCAGTTATGTATCGCTTCCCTCATCGGGTGCTTATTCCTTTCAGTTAAAAGATACAGCAGGTAATGCTGAGGGGAATTACTATGCCGATTTTACCTCTTACCAGGGCGGGAGCGGGGTGTTGTTGGTTTCGGGCTTTCTGAACCCTGCGAACAATGGTAATGGCCCTGCAATGGATTTGTATTTGGCCCCACTAACTGGCGGCAGCTTTATACCATTGAATGCTTATACTGCCATCAAAAATGTAAATAAAAGCAGCCAGTTACGTATTTTTCCCAACCCGGCGGCATCTTCTTTATCTATACAGTTAGGCGCCGACTATAAAGAAGTAGCTACACTAAAAATAACCGATATGGCGGGGCGCGAAATTATGCAGCAGCAGGTTACTGGCGGCTTGGGAAGCGGGCTGATAAACCTGGATGTAAGCAATATTGAACCGGGCATGTATATGCTACAATTAAATATTGG
>DASZPC010000722.1:0-6595 GCA_035550455.1 Chitinophagales bacterium
TTTTATAACCCAGTGCCATAAAATTATTGGTTTTAATTAAGCGCCCCTCTGTTACACCTCGGGGCAATATGCGTTTGCCCCAAACATAAGCACACATCGCCCGTGTTTATGTATAATAACAAATGTGTAATTACACATAAATTGTGAATTTAACCGAGGCCTTACTTGCATTCCCCCCTCTCTAATATTTAGAGAGGGGGTAGGGGGTGAGTCTGCTTTTATCCCTATAACTACCGCAAACCAGGTGCATTAAAAAAACTCTCCTACTAATTTAGGAGGAGTGGATGCCGAAGTTAAAGCTTCGGCAGACGAGGTGGTTGCATTTTGCATTTCCCCTCTCCAAATATTAGAGAGGGGGCAGGGGTGAGTCTGCATTTATCGCAATAGCTATCAGAATGGGGGTGGGTATTGACCCTTGCCTCTCCTAAAAGATAGACGCGGAACGATAATGTTCTAAAAATACCTATTTTAGGGCGGTTAAACCAGCACGATAAAGATATATCTATATGAGCCATATAAAGATAAAGGATGGAGAATTGGTGCCCTTGGGATCTTTTTCATTTTTTACTAATCACGATGGAGCAGAAATTAGTGATGCCCTTGCTAAAGCACTTTCCGAGAAAATTGCCGATTGGTGCGAAAATTGGTTAGAATGCGACGAAGATACAGGCCAAATAAGAATTACTAATGTTGAAACCCACATTGGCTGTGTAATAACTACTATTTCTATTGCCATAGCCGTTACCGGAGGGGGCGTAGGCATAACAAAGTTTTTGGCCGACTATCCTAAGATACGCGCAGGCGTTCTGCAAATGCTCGACGATGCAAAAAAACTCTGCTTTTGGCGCAAACCCAAAAGGG
Source organism: Chitinophagales bacterium (assembly GCA_035550455.1). GTDB lineage: Bacteria > Bacteroidota > Bacteroidia > Chitinophagales > LD1 > Bog-950. The sequence goes on from DASZPC010000722.1 coordinate 862, forward strand.
AGGAGTTGGAGCCTAGGCCTGAAAACAAACCCGAACGTATACCCACCGATGAGGAAATTAAATGGCACTTAGGCCTGGATGATGGCCTTGACAAATATCACATGGTTACTGATGACTCCTTTACTTTTTTTAAAAAAACCACCATTCGCAAAAAGGTGGCTGTTTATAAAAGCGAAATCATTGAACATATAGAAGCCATAAAAATAGAAACTACTGAAGCGGTTATTAAAAAAACAAAGGATAAAAAATAACCCTGCCATTTTCCCCTCTCAGGCAATATGCGCTCGCATTTGTCGCCTCTTTAAGTTGTTTTCTGCCTCCCCTTTATGTATCATATCCTGACCGAAGCGTCAGGAGGAGGCCGGCCTGCCGCAGGCAGGTTAGGTGGGGTTGCATTTTTCATTCCCCCTCTCTAAATATTAGAGAGGGGGCAGGGGTGAGTCTGCATTTATCCCTATAGCTACATGAACGGGATGAGTCCGCATTACTAAGCGGGGCGAGTGTATCGCCCCAAAACATTTAAAAAAATTTTTCTTGCTAAAAACATACATTTACAAATCTCCTTTCCGTTTATACATCATTTAATTTAATATGAAAAACAAAAACTACCTGGCTCTTGCTGCTGTTTCCCTGGTAGCGGTGCTTGCCCTGGCATACTTCTTCTACGCCAAAAAAGCCAAACACACCATCGACCCCGGCTTTAAAAACTACATCATCGCCTTCACCTCCGGCCAAATATCGCGCGAAGCGAATATCCGTATCCGTCTTGCCGCCGATGCAATACCGCAGGCCGAAGTCAACTCGGCGGTAAAGGAACCTCTGTTCAGTTTCTCACCTGCCATTAAAGGCAATGCTTACTGGGTCGATACCCGAACCATTGAGTTCCGTCCTTCCGAACCCATGCAGCCCGGTAAGGAATACGATGCCACTTTTCAGTTAGGCAGGGTAATGAAGGTGCCTGCTAAATTCAGCGGGTTCAACTTTACCTTCAGTATTATTAAGCAGTCTTTCGATGTGCGGGTAGATGGCCTCCGTCCAATCAGCAATACGCATTTCGACCAGGAATACCTCCTCGGCACCCTTACCACTGCCGATGTGGAAGATGTGGTAAAAGTTGAAAAAGTACTTACCGCCACGCAGGACAACAGGGCGCTGCCCATCCGCTGGGTGCACGATGATAGCCGTATGCTCCATTACTTTACAGTAGATAGTGTTATGCGCGGCAAAGATTCCTCGGCTGTAATCCTTAGCTGGGACGGCGCACCCATAAATGTTGATTTAAAAGGCCAGCAAAGCATTACCGTGCCTGCCCTCGGCGATTTTAAAGTAATGCGTGCCACCGCTGTGCAGGATAAAACCGACCAGTATCTTTTAATCGAGTTTTCCGACCCATTGCTCGAAGGCCAGGATTTAAAAGGGCTTATAACCCTCGATGGCAGCAGCGACCTTAAATTTATTGTAGATGTTAATACCATTAAAGTTTTCCCGGCCCGCCACCTCGAAGGCAACATAAACCTCTATATCTCCGCGGCTGTAAAAAACGGGCTGGGCAAAAAACTACCGGCCGATTTTTACCAAAGCGTTTTGTTTGAAGAAATAAAACCCTCGGTGCGGCTGGTGGGCAAGGGCGTTATACTGCCTTCCTCCAACGGCCTGGTATTCCCTTTTGAAGCGGTGAACCTGAACGCCGTGGATGTGCGTGTGGTAAAAATTTACGAAAACAATATTGCCCAGTTTTTACAGGTGAATAATCTGGATGGTGAAAGCGAGCTTACCCGCGTGGGCCGTATTGTATTGCAAAAATCGGTGCCGCTTTCATCGCTGGGGGCCAACGATGTAAGCAAATGGAACCAGTATGCGCTTGATTTAAGCGATTTAATAAAAGTGGATCCCGGTGCCATTTACCGGGTCACCATCGGCTTCCGTAAAGAATATTCCACCTATAAATGCTATGAGGAGGATACCTCCAACTCGCCCGATCAAAATATGGAAACTGCCCAGGGGGATTGGGACGACCTGCAACAGGGCAGCGACCCCAGCTCGTGGGATTATGTGCAAAGCTATTACAACGGCGATGATGATTACTCCTACGCCGACCGCGACAACCCCTGCAAGCGCGCTTATTATAATTCAAGTCGTTGGGTTACGCGCAATGTACTGGCATCCGACCTCGGCTTGCTGGCCAAGCGTGGCAGCGAGGGCAGTATGTTATTTACCGTTACCGATCTTAAAACCACCAAACCGCTTTCGGGCGTAACGCTGGAAGTATACAACCTGCAACAGCAGTTACTACAAACCACCCAAACCGATGGCGAGGGCATGGCGCGAATTGACCTGAAACAAAAACCATTTTTGCTGGTGGCAAAACAAAACGAACAGCGCGGCTACCTGCGCCTGGACGATGGCTCATCGCTGTCGTTAAGCATGTTTGATGTATCCGGCGAAAAAGTGCAGAAAGGCCTGAAAGGCTTTATTTACGGTGAGCGCGGTGTGTGGCGGCCCGGCGATTCGCTATACCTGATGTTTATGCTGGAAGACAAACAAAAAACCCTGCCCGAATCGTACCCCGTTTCCTTTGAGTTGTACAACCCGCGCGGCCAACTGGTTAAAAAAATGGTGCAAACCGAATCGCTCAATGGTTTCTACTCTTTCTTAACCAGCACCGATGAAGACGCACCCACCGGTACCTGGGAGGCCCGCGTACATGTGGGCAACGCCCTGTTTACCAAAAACCTGCGCATTGAAACCGTAATGCCAAACCGCCTGAAAATAAAATTCGACTTTGCTAAAAAATACCTGAGCAGCGATGAGGTGCAGTCGGCCAAAATGCAGGTGCACTGGCTTACAGGGGCTACCGCCCACCGCCTTAAAACAACGGTAGAGGTGGCACTTACCACTACGCCCACCACTTTTCCCAAATACAGTGAATTTGTGTTCGACGACCCTGCACGCCGATTTAGTGCCGATAAGCAAGTGTTGTTCGATGGCAACCTGGATGATAACGGCAACGCCACCGTACTGGCTAATATTAAAGTTGAAAACGCAGCGCCGGGTATGCTACTGGCTAACTTCAGCACCAAGGTTTTTGAGCCGGGCGGTAATTTTAGTACCGATAGGTTCAGCATTCCTTATCATCCTTACAAGGAGTACGCCGGTATACGCCTGCCTAAAGGCGATAAAGCACGCGGTATGTTGCTTACCGATACCAACCATCTTGTACGCGTGGCTACTGTTGATCGTGATGGAAACCCCACAGCAGGCCAGCGCCGGGTGGAAATTGAATTTTACCAGGTACAGTGGCGCTGGTGGTGGGATAAATCCGATGACAACCTTAGCGACTACAATAGCAACACATACAACAGTGTGGTAAAGCGCGATACCATTACCACCATTAATGGCAATGGCGAGTGGGTGTTGCGCCTTAACTATCCCAACTGGGGCCGTTATATGATACGCGCCACCGATCTGGAATCGGGCCACACCACCGGTAAGGTATTTTATATGGACTGGCCCGGTTGGGCAGGCCGTGCCCAGCGCGATCAGGGAGGCAACACTGCCACCATGCTTACCTTTGCCGCTGATAAAGACAAATACAATGTGGGCGAACAGGCCACCCTTACCATCCCTTCCGGCAAAGATGGCCGTGCATTGGTAAGCATCGAATCGGGTACTAAAGTTTTGAAAACCTATTGGCTGGAAACCACACCCGGGCAAAGTGTTTTCAAGTTCCCTGTTACCGAAGATATGGCCCCCAACGTGTATGTAAACGTTACCCTGTTACAGCCGCACGCACAAACCGTAAACGATTTACCCCTGCGCATGTATGGTGTAATTCCCATATCTGTCGAAAACCCCGGCACCCATTTAAAACCGGCTATAAAAATGCCCGATGTGTTGCAGCCCGGTATGCCGGTTAACATCAGCGTTAGCGAAACACAGGGCCGCGCCATGGCCTACACTATTGCAGTGGTTGATGAAGGCCTGTTAGACTTAACCCGGTTCCAAACACCCGACCCCTGGTCAGCCTTCTATGCCCGCGAAGCACTGGGCGTTAAAACCTGGGATATGTTTGATTATGTAATGGGCGCCTGGGGCGCTAAGCTGGAACGCATATTGGCCATAGGCGGCGATGAAGGCATCAACAAACCTAAAGAGGGTAAAAAGGCCAACCGCTTTAAACCGGTGGTTGAATTTATGGGCCCCTTCCATTTAGGCAAAGGCGAAACACAAACACATTCGTTCATTATGCCACAGTATGTAGGCTCCGTTCGTACTATGGTGGTTGCCGGTGAAGACGGCGCTTATGGCAATGCCGAAAAAGCCACGCCGGTGCGCAAACCATTAATGGTATTGGCTACCCTGCCGCGCGTACTGGGCCCCGATGAAAGTGTTGACTTGCCGGTTACTGTTTTTGCTATGGAAAACCGCGTAAAGGAGGTGCGTGTGCAGTTGCTTACTAACGATCTTATTGAAGTAAGCGGCCCCACCGCCAAACAGGTAAAATTCAACCAGCCCGGCGATGATGTGGTTACCTTTAAGGTAAAAGTAAAACCCGGCCTGGGCGTTGCCAAAGTAAAAATACTGGCAACCAGCGGTAACGATAAAGCTGAAACCGCTGTGGAGTTGCAGGTGCGCAATCCTAACCCACCGGTTACTGAAGAAATCGATACCGTGCTGCAACCCGGCCAGGTGTGGAATGCCTCGGCCCCTGCGGTGGGTATTGCCGGCACCAACAACGCCCTGCTCGAGGTGTCCGATATCCCGCCGCTTAATTTGGGCGAGCGCCTCGCTTACCTCATCCATTATCCTTACGGTTGCGTAGAGCAAACTACCTCATCGGTATTCCCACAGCTTTATCTTACTGATTTGATGGATTTGCCCGCCGATAAAAAAGCCGCCATTGAAAAGAACGTAAAGGCTGGTATTGAAAGGTTGAAGCAGTTTCAGTTGTCGTCCGGTGGCATTTCGTACTGGCCCGGCGAGAACGAAGAGAATGAATGGGCCTCTAACTATGCGGGCCACTTCCTGCTCGAAGCCGCTGCTAAAGGTTATAGCCTGCCTGCCGGTTACATTGAGCAATGGAAAAAATTCCAGCACAACCGCGCCAGTACCTGGAACGGCACTGGCGATGAAGATTGTTTAACCCAGGCTTACCGCCTGTACACACTGGCGCTTGCCAAATCGCCCGACCTTAGCAGCATGAACCGGATGAAAGAAAGCCGCAACCTGCCGCCTTTAGCCCGGTGGGAACTTGCCTCTGCTTACCAAATGGCTGGCCAGCCCGAGGTGGCATCGCAACTTATTAATGGCCTGGGCACTGCCGTTAAAAACTATGTGGAGCTTTCCGAAACTTACGGTTCCCCATTGCGCGATAAAGCCCTTATCCTCGATGCCCTCAGTCTCATGAACAAACGCGAAAAAGCAGGCTTGCTGGCTAAAGAAATTTCCACCGCGCTTTGTGGCAATCAATGGCTAAGCACGCAAAGCACCGCTTATGCTTTAATGGCGCTTTCAAAATACGTAGGCAAATCGGGCCTTAAAACCACTATGGCTTTTGCTTACCAGGTTAATGGCGCCGGTATGCAAAACGCCACCACTCAATCGGCCATTAAACAGGTGGATATAAAACTGCGCGGTACTGAAAACGCCACAGCCACAGTTAAAAACAACGGCCAAAGCATTATTTATGCCCGCCTTATTACCACCGGTGTACCTAAGCCCGGAAACGAGAAAG
>DASZPC010000723.1:0-4922 GCA_035550455.1 Chitinophagales bacterium
CTGCTACTGCTTTAAGTGGCGCCACTCCGGGCGATTACACTTTAACGTGGACTATTTCAAATGCACCTTGTACCGCCTCAACTGCCAGCCTTACATTAACGGTGGGTTGCCCAACAGCAAGTGTTGGTGGCGCTCAGGCTGTTTGTATTGGCGGAACCACCTCATCATTAGGTGGTAATACACCAAGCACCGGCACCGGTACATGGTCTGTAACCACTTTCCCAACCGGTGGGCATACAAGCGATATCAGCTTTAGCTCGCTGCACTCGGGTAGTTCTACCGCAACGGCCCTTAGTGGTGCGGTAAGCGGCAGCTACACCTTAACGTGGACTATTACTAGCGGATGTGCTACTGTTAGCGCGGGTCTTACTTTAATGGTAGGCGCCCAGCCATCTATTGGCACACAACCGGGCTTAATTCAATTATGCCCCGGTGGCAATGGTAACTTAACAGTTAGTGTAAACGGTGGTGTAAACCCTGTTTACCAATGGTATTATCTTGACCCTAGCAACAGTAATAACCCGGTTAGTGTTACAGATGGCACCCCTACAGGTATTAGTTATGGCGGAAGCCAGAACTCGGGCAGCCTTTCAGTAACGGCAGGATCTACCCCTACAACAGGGCAGTTGCAATATCAGTGTGTTATTACCTATTCCGACCCGGGCTGCCCGGCAAGCCTTACCACCACCAGCAACAGCTCAAACGGCATGGCTGTGGTTGGTAATCAACCACATGTGGTATCAGGTCCTTTCGATATCAGTAACTTGTGTACTGGAGATGCTGATAACTTAACAGTTGCAGCAACATCGGGCGGCCTTGTGCTTAGTTACGAATGGCAGTATAACAATGGTGGCTCATGGCAGCCGGTAGCCAACAATACCCCATCGGGCATTACATATAGCGGTACAACTTCTAACTCGTTAGATATTAATACTGCTTCCGGCACCAGTGCCGGTAACTACCAGTACCGTTGTGTGGTAGATGCAACAGGCAATAACTGCCAGGCCGATAATTCGTCAGCGGTTACAGCTTATGTGAATAAATCACCTGCGGTTAGCCCTGGCAGCAACTCACCAATATGTGCAAGTACTGGTACTGCTTTAACCATTAATGCCAATGCAACGGCCGGCAGCAGCAGCACCCTTAACTATGTATGGACTGGTACAATGGCCTTTACACCGGGTAACGTAGCCACGGCTACTGTTTCATCGCCTACTTCAGATATGTCGGGCACATACGATGTGGTGGTTACCGATGGCAATGGTTGTACTGCGGAGGGCAGCACAAGTGTAAGCATAGGCAGCCTGGGCGTTACTGCCACTGTATCGGGCTGTATGCTTGTTGACTCGGCACACTTTAATGCCCCTGCTGTTATTGACAGTAACCTGATTATTGTTGAAGCCACCAATGCTGTTGGCACAATCAACTTTGTTTACCCTGCGGGTACAAAACTGAGCGGTGTGCATAGCAGCACAATCAGGGAGTACGAAGCACCGGCAAATGCAGGGTCTTATGTGTTTACTGTTTCCGATGCCACCGGGTGTACTGCTTCGGCAACTATCAATACTGCCAATGGCAATCCATTGAATGTGCCTTATACTTCTGCGGCAGGCAGCGAACAAGCCAGCTGTTATGACGACCAGGGCTTTGACAAATGGATAACCTTCACTGATGCTTCGAACAATGCCATTGCCTCAGTGCATGATGCCAATCAGGCGCTTGGTAAATTGCAGGTAAGTGTTTATAAAGACGCAAGCGTGCCCCAGATACCGCAAACAGGTACTTTCTCAAGTTGTTCAAGCAATTCAACAGCGCTGGCAAGGCACTATGTTATTAGTTCCGACGCCACCCAACCGTTTGCTGCACCAGTACAAGTAAGGCTTTACTTTACTGATGACGAGTTGAACGACCTGATTTACGAATCGCAGGCAAATGATGTTTACAGTCCGCAGTATATGCCATGCACTTATGTTGATGATGTTCATTCAATCAACGATTTGTATGTAACTAAATACGATGACGGCGTAAACAGCGACCGCCACACCGAGGATGGTGATTACACCAACAACCTTGATGCCAACAGCGGCGGTATATACAGGGTATATGGCGACCCACAAACCGGCAACAACTATATTTCGGCCCCAACCGGCCCTCTGACTAAGCACCCGGGTGAGTTCAGGAACATATTCCCGAATGGTAATACCCAACTGCACTATGTTCAGCTAAGCATGACCGAGTTTTCGGAATTGTGGCTGGGCGGTTCTAACGGAAACGCTGCGCCGCTGCCAGTTTCGATGTTATACCTGGAAGCAGAAGCCATGAACAACACATACATACAGTTGCGTTGGGCTACCGCTACCGAAATAAACAACAACAGGTTTAATATTGAGCGCAGCACTGATGGACAGAACTGGACTACAATAGATTCAGTACCTGGCCATAACAACAGCACCAGCGAACTTGACTACAGCTATAACGACCTTAACGTAGTGGCCGGAACAAGGTACTACTACCGGTTAAAACAAGTTGACAACAACGGCCAGTTTAGCTATACCGATATGGTAACAGCCATGATATACGGCGATGCAGAATTCAGCATCAAAGGATTCATTCCGAACCCAACTACAGGCAGCACTTACCTGTTAATCAATGCTTCAATGTCGCAAACTGTATCGGTAGATGTTTATGACATGGTAGGCCAGAAAATAATGAGCGGCGACCATGAATTAACACCGGGCGCCAACAAGCTGAACTACGACTTCAGCCAACTGGCGGCAGGCACTTACACTGCCGTTATAACTTCGGCTAACCAAACCTACACTAAGAAAGTTGTAGTAGGCAAATAATAACGGCCGCTAAGGCTTTATAAAAGGGGAACGAAACAAAACGTTCCCCTTTTTTGTTGCCTGTAATTGATTAAGCACAAAGAACCTGCTAATTTTGTGGTTTATGCCAGCTAATGCCGATATAAGGAAACTAAGTGTTGAAGAGCTAAACGCGGCTTTTAAAGGGCTTGGTGAGCCTTCCTTCAGGGCAAAGCAGGTGCATGGTTGGCTTTGGCAAAAATCGGCCCGCTCGTTTGATGAAATGAGCAACCTGCCCAAAACACTGCGCGCCAAATTGCAGGAACAATTTACCATTAGCCCGGTTACCGAAAACATAGTACAGAAAAGTAAGGATGGCACCGTAAAGCTGGGCATGTGCCTTGCCGATAACCGATTGATTGAAGGGGTAATGATACCCGATGAAGGGCGGAATACGGCCTGTGTATCATCGCAGGTGGGGTGTTCGCTTAGTTGCTCGTTTTGCGCTACGGGGTTTCTGAAACGTGAGCGCAACCTTGATGCTGCCGAAATTTACGACCAGGTTGTTTTACTGAACAAATACGCACTGGAACAAAGCGGCCAGCAGCTAACTAATATTGTATACATGGGTATGGGCGAGCCGCTGCTGAATTATGATAATGTAATGAAGAGCATACGCATTATTACATCGCCAGAGGGGTTGAATATGGCACAGAAGAGGATTACCGTATCTACATCGGGTATTGCAAAAGGGATTAAACGTATAGCCGACGAAGGGATGAAATTTAACCTGGCACTTTCGTTACATGCCGCCACCGATGAAAAGCGCGACCGGATAATGGATATTAACCATTCGAATAACCTTGAAATGGTGTTTGAGGCATTGCGGTATTTTTATGATAAAACCGGCAATAAAATAACTTTTGAGTATATACTGTTTGATAAGTTTAATGACACGCCGGAAGATGCCGGCCACCTGGTGGAGTTATACAAAAAAGTACCCGCCTTTATTAATTTAATTGAATACAACAATGTGGAAGGGGTGGAGTACAAAAGGGCAAAAGCAGACCGGAGAGATGCCTTTGTGAGTATGCTGCGCCGCAAAGGCGTTGAAGTAGCCGTAAGGCGAAGCAGGGGTAAAGATATTGATGCTGCCTGCGGGCAATTGGCTAATAAAAATACCTGAGCCATCAGCGTATAGCGCCGGCAACAGCGCTTTAAGGTGCAGCAACCTGCTGCCAGTACAGGCTTACCAAAACAATTTTCCATAGCTTTTTAGTTTCCCCCACTTGGGTGATGGCGGGCGCCCTGCCCCAAACATATCTTTGCATCATCAATTACAACAAAAACAAAAACAATAAAAAAACAAAAGCCATGAAAAAGTTACTCATCATTGTAAAATATGTTCTGTTTCCTTTCCTGATTACACAGGCTGCCGAAACTACCGATGTAAGGGCAATAATTGGTAATACAGAAACGATTACCGCCCAGGTTGAAACCGACGGCACCGTATGGGTAGGCACCCATAACGGCCTGTGGATGATAAACAAGAAAAACAGCCACGCTTCGCATTTAACCGCTGAAAGCTCAATTTTACCGGCTAACGATGTGAAAGGGCTGGTAGTAACCGCCGATGGCAATGTTTACGCCGCAACCGAGAAGGGCCTTTTCAGGTTTGATGGCTATGCTTACCTAACCGTAACTGCCGAAAACTCGAACCTGCCTGCATCAGGAATAACTTCGATAGCTACTGATAATGATGGTAATCTGTGGGTAGGCACTGAAAACAAAGGCCTGGTGCTGATGAATAACTACAAATGCCGCTTTTTTACCACCAAAAACTCGGTAATGACCAGCAATAGTGTAGTAAAAATTAAAAGCCTGAGCGATGGCAGTGTGTATGTTCAGCTGGCCGATAACGGGGTGGTTAAAATTGGTACCGAAAGCATGAGCCTGGTTGCCCCCGCACAACCTGAAAACCGTTCTATTGCTTCAAGAAATTAATAAAAGATACCTACATAAACCTTAAACCTGCGGCAGGGAACGCCGTAGGTTTATTCATTTAGAAGGATTAAATTTGATAACATGGAAAATATACGCATAGCCATTTTTGATGAT
>DASZPC010000724.1:0-2003 GCA_035550455.1 Chitinophagales bacterium
AATATCAACACTGGTATTGTAAGTATCGGCTAGCCATATAGTGGCATTCATAATCAGCCTTTCGTGGTTACCATTTGCATCTGTTATCCAGCCATCGTAAAGTTGGTCGTTAGGGTCGCCGGTACCATCATCCATAGGCGAGCTATCGCCTATAGCAGCCACCTTTCCGTTGCCATAACGGGCGTAGGCCATCATTACATTGTAGTTACCAAACGAGGAACCGGTTTTATATACCACCCCTTTTACCGAGCTGTTGGCCGATGGGCTTAAGGTCATAGTTGCGCCACCTGAATATTGAATTTCGGTTACATTGCCATAAGGGCCGTGCAGCAACGAATCGCCGGGCAGGTTGGGGATGTTAGTGGTGGTTTGCGAAAAATTAACCGAATCGAAAGTGATGCCAAAAGGATTGCTGTAAGAACTAAAAAGGTCGTTCCAGATTTGGGGAGAGTCCCATCCGTCGCCATTCCTGTCGGAATTTGCGTGGTCGGATATTATAAACAACCCACCCCCATTTTGCACAAATTGTATCAATGCCGATTTCTCGGCAGTGGTGAACTTGATGTTCGGTTCATCAATAATAAAAACCTTGTAGTTTGATAAATCCTGCGCATTGTTATGATTGTTGTAGCTAATCTGTCCATTATAGGGCAACGTTTCAACATAATAGCCGTATTTCACTAAATCAATACCCCACGAAGAAAGGGAACCTGTCCAGTAAGTTTCGCTTGTATTAGTGGTAACAGTGCTTTGCGATGGCGTAGGCAATATTTGCGGGTTCGATTCAGTACCACCATTTAAAACTGCATTGGGGTTCCAGCCCAGGTTATGCATATCGGCATCAATTACCCAATCGGCATTACCCGAACTCTCTGCTTTGGTAGCATCAAACAATATTTTTATTTGCGAATAGCCATTAGCCCTGCAAAAAACAGCAACTGCCAAAACAAGTATTAACCTTTTCATCGGGCTAAAAATAGCAACTCGGATTAAACATGCTATAGGCAAATACCTGTTTGTTAAAGGCCTTAAATAAGGTGATTATGCCTTTTCCAGGGTTATTTCTGTAATCTCCGGTAGTATGCCTACCCTGCCCGGGTAAAACAAAAAGCCAAAGCCGCGGTTAACATATATCCGCTGTTTACCCTCATCATATAAGCCTGCCCATTGCTTGTACATATATTCCGAAGGGCTCCATTTTATCCATTTGTTTTCAATGCCAAACTGGAACCCGTGCGTATGGCCACTAAGGGTTAAATCAATATCAGGGTACTTGGGTCGCACTTCGTAATCCCAATGCGAAGGGTCGTGGCTCATCAGTATTTTGAAAGGGATATTTTCGGTGCCTGCATAAGCCACATTCAATTTACCATACTTTGCAAAATGCCCTTTGGCGCCAAAGTTTTCAATGCCAATAATGGCAATTTGTTCGCCGTTGCGTTCAAAAACCCGGTGTTCGTTCATCAATAAATCCCAACCCAGTTCTTTATGTATATCTTTAAAACGTTCAAAATTCGCTTTCTTTTCTTCTTCTGAATCCCAATGCACATAATCGCCATAATCGTGGTTACCGGTGGTTGAAAGAACCCCATGTTTGGCACGTAACTTATCGAATATGTGCATATAATCGTCCATTTCGTTCGATACATTATTCACCAAATCGCCGGTAAAAAGGATGATATCGGCATCCAGTTTATTAATGTGCTCCACTGCTTTAATCAAAGGCTCGGTGCGGGTAAAACTACCGGAGTGGATATCGGATAAATGGATAATCCTGAACCCGCTAAAAGAATCGGGCAGGTTGGGAAATTTGACAGTTACCCGCCGGTATTGGTAGTTATAAGCATTGGCAATAGCCCCATAAATAAGCGACCCGGCAGGTATAGCCGCCGTAAACAGTGCCAGACGGCTTAAAAACTGGCTGCGGCTAATGGAGCCATCAGCAATACCGGATGAGGAGCCAAGTTTTGAAACAGCAAACCGGAAAAGACGCGTTACATCCT
>DASZPC010000725.1:0-1692 GCA_035550455.1 Chitinophagales bacterium
ATATGCATGCTGGTGCTTACAGCCGGTGGCGGGTTATTTGCCTTTGACGGGCCCAATAGCCAACCTAAACCCGGACGTTCGGAAGTAAAGCAATATGTTAAAGAACATATAATGCCCGTACTGATTTCGAAGCGCCAGGAGTTGGAAAAAGAATTAACCCCAGCCGAGAAAACTGAAATTGCCAGTTGCCGGACTTCGATGAAAGAACTGCGCCAACAGCGCCGTGATTTTATGAAGAATAAACCCGAAGGTGTGAGTATGCGCGATTATATGGACCAAAACCGCGATAAGGCCGATGCTTTCCGTAACCAGATGCGCACCATTGGCGACAGGTTACAGGTAATAGCCAAAAACCATAGCAATACACTGGATAAAATAAATGCCGACCTGCAACCTTCCATTACCCAATGGAAGCAGGATATAAAGCGTATAGTAGACCAAAACAGGCAAGGACAGCCTCAAAATAATGCTAAAGAAGGAGGACAATTTCATGGCCATGGGGGCGGAATGCCGGGGAGGGAACCTTTTATGAACGGATTAACCGGCCCGCATGAATATGCTATGTTTTTATTATTACCAGCCACAGCGAATGATAAAAGCGATTTAGGTGGGCAGGATATATATGATGGCGAGCCAATGCTTGAAGGAGGCCCCGGCCCTATGCCACAGCAGGGCAATTTATCGGCACTAAAAATTTCGCCTAACCCCGGTAATACACAATTACAGATAACCGGTATAGACCAATTACCGCAGCAAAATGAGCTTAGCATTTTTGATATGAATGGAAAGGAAGTATTGACTGTTCAGAATATACAGGTTTCGCAACAAGTTGATGTTAGCGGGCTTGCTGCCGGGCAATATGTTGTACGTGTGGCGGGTGCGGGCACCGAAGTAAAACGAAACATTATAATAAGCAGGTAAGCCGGAAGATTTGTGTGGGTTAATTAAGAGGGTGCTGTTTTCTCAAAACAGTGCCCTCAATTCTGCCCGGCCGGTATGGACCGGTTTAAGGGTACTTTTATCGCCGGGGCTAAATCCTGTCATCCGGCCATCGTAAGAAAGGGTGAGTTGCAAATTGTTTAAAAGCGTTTGCGAATAGCTGAGGTCCCAAACCAGGTTATTTCCATTTTGAAGCCCATCGAGCATGGAGTATTGTAATTGCTCGTTTGTATAGCCTTTATCGTTATACTTAATACTGATGTATGAAAAACTGCTGGTTATGTTACTTTTTTTAAGGCGGTTATAACGTGCTTCGAGCGTGGCCTTATTAATCATGGCCGACTGATTACCGACGGTATCAGTAGGGTTTATTTTAAGTGCGAAATCGTATTTCACATCGAGCCGGAGGAAGTTTTTAAACTGGTAAGCCAAATCGGTACTAGCCTGGTTGTAATGGAACCTATACCGCAGGTTGGCATAAAAATCAGACTCATCGCCTTTAATGCCATAGGTATAAGTGGTTTGGGTATTGAAGCCTTTTACCACATTCCACCGCACAATAAAATCGGCCGACTGGGCATAATGATTTTCAAAGCCACCGGTTAAAAAGCTACGGGAGCGCAGGTAATTAAAATCGGCCTGCATACCGTATTTGGGGTCGGTACGGTTAAAGTAAAGTGAGTTATGACTGGAAACAGAAGTGGCCACAATTTGTGTGTCCTCTGAAGCTAAAGGTATCGGGTTAAAATAGTC
>DASZPC010000726.1:0-1700 GCA_035550455.1 Chitinophagales bacterium
TTACCTACCTACTGGAAAAAGCCCTGCTGGTGTAATTTTTACTTTAACACATTGCGGGCTATCAACTCCTTCATAATTTCATTGGTACCGGCATATATGCGCTGTACGCGTGCATCGGCCCACGAACGGGCTACCTGGTATTCCCATATATAACCATATCCGCCATGTAACTGCAAACATTCATCGGCTACCTTACTTTGCAAATCGGTAAGCCAGTATTTGGCCATTGAAGCGGTGGATGGGTCAAGTTTTTTATCAGCGTGTAATTCAACGCACCGGTCGGCAAAAGTACGCCCTATGCTTACTTCGGTGGCTAATTCAGCTAACTTAAACCGGGTGTTCTGAAAATCGGCAATAGGTTTTCCAAACGCCTGCCTTTCTTTGGTGTACTGCACGGTTTTTTCCAGCGTTCCTTCAGCAGCGCCTATTGATGTTAGCCCTACCAGCAGGCGTTCCTGTGGCAGTTCGGTCATCATATATTTAAAACCTTCGCCTTCTTTACCAAGCAGGTTTTCTTTGGGCACTTCAACATTTTCAAAAAATAGTTCGCAGGTATCTTGTGCGTGCAGGCCAATTTTTTCAAAAGGGCGGCCTTTGGTAAAGCCCTTCATATCGGTGGTAAGTATTAACAGCGAGGTACCTTTGGCCCCTTTGGCAGGGTCGGTTTTTACTGCCACTACAGCTATGTGGCTAAGGTAACCATTGGTAATAAAAGTTTTTGAACCGTTTACTAAATAATAATCGCCTTTATCAACCGCCGTGGTTTTAATATTCTGCAAATCGCTGCCAGCGCCCGGTTCGGTCATGGCAATGGCGCCAATCATTTCGCCGCTTACCATTTTGGGCAGGTATTTCTTTTTGGCGGCTTCGGTGCCGTAATGTTCAATATAAGGGCAAACAATATCGCTGTGCAGCGTGTATCCTACTGCAGGGCCGGCACAGCCACTACGCGAAAGCTCTTCGGCAATAACAGCTTTATAGCGAAAATCGCTTAGCCCAAGGCCGCCGTATTGTTCTTCCACCTGCATGCAAAGCAATCCTGCCTCGCCAAACTTCAACCAGCTTTCCACCGAAACCATCTGTTGTTTTTCCCACTTTGCATTATTGGGGGTTACTTCTTTGGCAACAAAATCGCGCACGGTTTGGGCAAACATTTTCTGCTCATCGTTATACAGGGTTCTTTCTATCATGCTTCCTTAATTTTTTTTTGCAAGTATAAAATAAAAAGCCGTCAGCAGTTTGCCAACGGCTTTGTTGTTTTCATAAACTATGGGAAAATCCCCATCGAGTAATAGCTGTCGCGTATTTTGTTAATCGAAACTGCAAACGCAGCCGTGCGCAGGTCATGTATACCTTTGTGGGTCTTTTTAAAATATCTTATATCCTGGTAGGCGCGTATCATCGCATCTTCCAGCCCCGAGTTCACCAGGTCAATTTCATCAGCGCCGTGTATAATACTTTTTATTTGCTGGCGCGATGCCGTTTGTCCTGTCAGTTTCTCCACCAGTTTTATAAGGTTGCGCTGGTTTTGCTCGTCAAAGCGTTTTTCCATCCGCCCGAAACGCACGTGCGAAAGGTTTTTCAGCCATTCAAAGTACGAAACTGTAACGCCACCGGCGTTAATGTATATATCCGGCACAATCATTACCCCTTTCTTCAATAAAACTTCAGCGGCAAATGGGGTAACAGGCCCGTTGGCT
>DASZPC010000727.1:0-2128 GCA_035550455.1 Chitinophagales bacterium
CACCCTTACCTGGATAGGCGGCCATACCGGCAACGAAAGCGACCTGAACGCAGACCTTACCTGGATAAGCCCCATGCAAATGCCGAATAAAATGTTTTCGGCGTTTGGCGATTTTTACCACCATGATTTTAAACGCCTGGCAAACGGGCATTACATGGTGCTGGGCAGCGATTATATGATGAAACCCCTGCCTACCTGGTTAGATGTATCGAAGCTGGCGGTTGATACCGCAGGCGGCAACCGCATTGTAAAAACAGCCGGTGCATTTACCCTTTATAAAAACGACGATAACTACGGCGCACTGGTAAACCTTGAAACAATTAATGAGTTTGATAAGAACGACCAATTGGTGTGGCAGTGGAAATCGGAGGATTATTTAATGCCTGCCGAGGTGTTTCAGAAAGGATTGAACCTTGATACCGCTATTACGCAGCAACTGCCGCATTTAAACGCATTTTGGAACGATGATAAGAACGGCTTTGTGTATGCCAGTTTTAAGAATCTTGACCGCATTGTAAAAATTGACAAGAAAACCGGCAAGGTGGTTTATGCCTGGGGGCGGCCTATTGAAAACGGCAATAAAGTGCAGGAAGGGTTTGATTTTTTCAGGCGGCAACATGGGGTAAGGCTTATGCCCGATGGCAGTATTGCGGTGTTTAACAACTCGGATATGCACGATAGTAAAACACCGGCCGGGGTGGTTATATTTTCGCAGCCTGTGAAAGATAAACCCAGCAAAATAGTGTGGGAGTATAAGTTAAACTATGGCGATGTGGCGCACAGCAAAAGCTGGCGCGGCGGCAATATTGATGTGCTGCCCAATGGCAATTACCTGGTATGCACCGGCGCACTGGGCAAAACGTTTGAAATAACGAAAGACAAAAAAATTGTATGGAGCGCCACCGCCGAGGATGTGAACGATAAAGGCGAATGGAAAACCACCGACGAGTTGTACCGCTCGCATTATTCGTCATCGTTGTACCCTTGTTATTTTACGGCGCAAACAGATGCAGATAGTATTAACAATGCTGACGGCAGTTTTAAGCTGCGCATTTTTAATACCGGCACCGACCCCGATACTTATTTTGTGCAGGTAACATCGGCCAGCGGGGCTTATAACACTACTGATAACGGCGTTGCCGTGAAACCGGGGCGCTCATGCACGCTTACCATTAAACCGGTTACCAAAGCAGCCACCGGCAGCGATATTGAAATAACCATCCGCTCAAACACCAATACCGATAAGGTGCGGCGAATAAGGGTGAAGGGGTGATTGGGGAAGCGGAGAATTGGGGATTGGGGGTTGGGGAATGTAGAAATGAATAATATAAATTTTATTATTTTGTGATACTATGAAACCTCTTTCTATTGGCTTGTTGCTGATTGTTATGTTACTTATTAACTCTTGCAAAAAAGAGGGGGCAGAATACATAAACACGGTAACAGGCTCTTACAAAATGAGTGGGCAGGTAAGTTATGATACCCTGCTGCATTATTACACTGATACCATAGTTAGGGTTGTGAAAAAAAGCAGCACCAGTTTTACATTTTTACGTGGAAGCTGTGACTTGAGCTTATATAGGGGCGATTTTTCTTATTACGGTGAAACTGATTCTACTATCATATATATCGGCGCCAGTTCAGGCGACCATGACCCTAATTCCTCTCAAATAATATTTGATAAACCGACAGGAAGCCACTTTATGCTTAGTGGGGATTTTTATTGCGGTGCAGCCTTCAATGAATATACATTTCATGGCACTAAGATTTGAGCGAACTGTTTTCAGGGACGGATATAGTAATAATATGACGATGTTATGCTAATGCACTTTGTGGCCGGCCCAAAGTGTGCCACTGCCGTACATACTCGCTGTAATATAACCATCAATAGCCCGGATTGAATCACCTGTCAGGCTAAAACGCAGGGCATAAAATGGCACTTCTCCATAAAAATAATTGTTTTCTGCCTCGCTTTCACCTTCCCAATAGGAAAGTGCGAATTGAGTATGCGACACTGGATCTGAAAATAACACGGTTCCCGGGCTTTGTACCGTAACATAAACCGTCCTTTGAGCATATATGGTATCAAACCGATAATCATAATCGTAGGGAGAGGAAAAGGAAGTGG
>DASZPC010000728.1:0-11034 GCA_035550455.1 Chitinophagales bacterium
CCGGTTATGAACTAACCGCTAAAGGCTTCAAAGAACTGCCCAAAGCAAAAAATGCCATCTCCTCAAAATTGCTTGGCGGCGCCTTCAAATTTTAATATCCCCCACTAGTCCCCTAACCCCTTTTTGGTATCATATCCTGACCTTCGGTCAGGAGGACGGGAGGGATTGTTTTAATATTCCCCCGGTTGGCAAGGCATGGTTTAACCTATAGTTAATATGAAGGTGCATTTTTAAAATTAAAACTGTCCTTCGTGAAAATGCCGTTAAGAAATTTTTCCGTAGCATGGCAAGAAAGCTAAAAACTGTTTGAGCTAAACCTTATCAGGGCAAATAACCAAAACTGAACGCGAGTTTTTTTAGCTGCGGGGGGCAGGGAAAATTTCAGGCAATTTTCACGCAGACTTGACCTTTTTGCTACTTTTTGGCTTGACCCAAAAAGTAGAAGTTATACTAAACCCCTGGAAGAACCTTTGGGCCACCGCATTAAATGCTAACCTCAAAAACCGTTTGTGACGCCTTCAAATTTTAATATCCCGCCCGTACTTTTATTTTAGCCCCGCTTAATTGCTGTTTTTGAAGCCAACAAAAGAAATTTTACTGGAGGCCTACCGCCTGATGTGTACACAAAAGGCAATGACAGAACTGTACGAAGAGCGCAAAGATATTTGCTCCAAATATGTTCATGCCACCTCGCGCGGCCACGAAGCTATACAACTGGCTACGGCGTTCCAGTTAAAGCCGCAGGATATTATCTTTCCTTACTACCGCGATGACTCCATGCTGCTAGGCGTGGGCTTTAAGCCCTTCGATTTAATGCTGCAACTGCTGGCTAAAAAAACCGATTATTTTTCCGGGGGGCGCACCTATTATTCGCATCCCAGCTCCACCCGCGCCGATATTCCAAAAATACCGCACCAAAGTTCGGCCACCGGTATGCAGGCCATACCGGCCACGGGTGCTGCACAGGGCCTGCAATATAGGGAACAGCAAAAACTGGCAGAGTATAAACGCGGCGAAGAACCCATTGTTATTTGTTCCATCGGCGATGGCGCCATTACCGAGGGCGAGGTAAGCGAGGCCCTGCAAATGGCCGCCCTGCACCAGTACCCTATTATTTATTTAGTGCAGGATAACGAATGGGATATATCTGCCCACTCCAACGAAATCCGCGCACAGGATGCCCCCGAATATGCCAAAGGCTTTAAAGGCCTGAAAGTGGAAAGCCTGAACGGCAGCGATTTTACCGAGTGTTTTGAAGCATTGAGCCGCGTGGTAAATTATGTGCGCCTGCACCGCCAGCCTTACATCGTTCATGCCAAAGTACCTTTGCTCAACCACCATACATCGGGCGTGCGCAAAGAATGGTACCGCAGCAAAGAAAACCTCGAGGCCGATTTACTCCGCGATCCTTTTTCTCATCTCAAAAAACACCTGCTTTACCAAAAACTAGCCGATGCGGCTGAACTGAATAAAATTGAAGCCGAAGCCGCCGAAGCTGTGTTGAACGATTTTGAACGCGCCGTAAAAGAGCCCTACCCCACCGAAGAAGATTTAACCACCCATATTTTTGCCCCTACCCCTATTACCGAAGAGCACGGCGAGCGCTGCCCCGCCAACAGCCAACCGGTGGTAATGGTAGACGCTGCATTACATGCCGTTGATGAAATTATGCGCCGCCACCCCGAGGCTCTGCTCTATGGCCAGGATGTAGGCGGCGAGCTTGGCGGCGTGTTCCGCGAGGCAGCCCTGCTGGCAAAAAAATACGGCGATGGCCGCGTGTTCAACACCCCTATTATGGAAGCCTACATTATCGGCTCTACCGTAGGCATGAGCGCCGCCGGTTGCAAACCCATAGTGGAAGTGCAGTTTGCCGATTATATTTTTCCCGGCGTTAACCAGTTGTTTACCGAGGTATCGCGCTCCTGCTATTTAAGCAATGGCAAATGGCCCGTTAGCTGTGTAATCCGCGTGCCTATTGGCGCTTATGGCAGCGGCGGCCCTTACCACAGCAGTAGCGTGGAGAGTTTTGTATTGCAGATAAAAGGCGTTAAAGTGGTGTACCCCAGCAACGCCGCCGACATGAAAGGCCTTTTTAAAGCCGCCTACTTCGACCCCAACCCCGTGGTGGTTTTCGAGCACAAAGGCCTTTACTGGAGCAAGGTAAAAGGCACTGATTTAGCTAAGTGCGTGGAACCCGATGAAAACTACATCATCCCTCTTGGCAAAGCGCGCATTGCCTTACAGGCAGATGCTGAAAAAATTGAAAACGGCGAATCGCTGGTAATCATTACTTACGGCATGGGGGTTTACTGGGCCATGAATGCCGCCAAACAGTTCGAAGGCCAGGTGGAAGTGATAGACCTCCGCACCCTCAACCCGCTTGATGAAGAAACTATTTATGCGGCGGTGCAAAAACACGGCAAAGCCGTAGTGCTTACCGAAGAAACCATCACCCATTCATTCGCCGAAGCGCTGGCCGGAAGGATTTCATCCAATTGTTTCCAATACCTCGATGCGCCCGTAAAAGTAATCGGCGCCGTAAACACCCCCGCCGTTCCCCTCAACGAAAACCTCGAAAAAGCCATGCTGCCCAATGCCGCTAAAGTGGCCGGGGCAATAGCTGCCCTGCTCAGTTTCTAAAAACATTTCAGGCGTATAAGTTGTTGTTGCTACTTTCCCGCATTTATTTATTTTCACGCCTCTAAAACAAGCTTAACTATGCCATACTTATTCACTTCCGAGTCGGTTAGCGAGGGCCACCCCGATAAAGTAGCCGATCAGATATCTGATGCTTTAATTGATAACTTTCTGGCTTACGACCCCAACTCGAAAGTAGCTTGCGAAACCCTCGTTACTACCGGGCAGGTGGTGCTGGCAGGCGAAGTAAAATCTGAGGCCTATCTCGATGTACAAAGCATTGCCCGCGATGTAATCGCCAAAATTGGCTACACCAAAGCCGAATATATGTTCGAGGCTAAATCATGTGGCATTCTTTCGGCCATCCACGAACAATCATCTGATATTAACCAGGGCGTTGAGCGCAAAAACCCCGAAGACCAGGGCGCCGGCGACCAGGGCATGATGTTTGGCTACGCCACCCGCGAAACCGATAACTACATGCCGCTTCCTCTGGAACTGGCCCACACTTTACTGCGCGAGCTTTCAGCCATCCGCCGCGAAGGCAAAACCATGAAGTACCTGCGCCCCGATGCAAAAAGCCAGGTAACTATCGAATACGGCGATGACAACAAGCCTATGCGTATCGATGCAATTGTAATTTCAACCCAGCACGACGACTTCGATAAAGATGCCGCCATGCTGAAAAAAATAAAGGACGATGTAATCAACATCCTGGTGCCACGTGTTAAATCAAAACTGCCTAAGCGTGTACAGGCCTTGTTTAACGATAAAATCAAATACCACGTAAACCCAACCGGCAAGTTCGTAATCGGTGGCCCGCACGGCGATACCGGCCTTACCGGCAGAAAGATTATCGTTGATACTTACGGCGGCAAAGGCGCACATGGTGGTGGTGCTTTTTCCGGTAAAGACCCTTCAAAAGTTGACCGCTCGGCCGCTTATGCTGCCCGCCATATTGCCAAACATTTAGTAGCTGCCGGTGTGTGCGATGAAGCACTGGTGCAGGTGGCTTATGCCATTGGCGTGGCCAAACCGGTAGGCTTGTTTGTAAACACCTACGGCTCTGCCAAAGTAAAACTTACCGATGGCGAAATAGCCAGCAAAGTATCTAAGATGCCTGAATTTGATATGCGCCCTTACTTTATCGAAAAGCGCTTTAACCTTCGCTCGCCTATATACCTGGAAACAGCTTCGTATGGCCACCTGGGCCGCCCTTCAAAAGTAGTGGAGAAGGTGTTTAACAAGGGCAAAAAGAACGAGAAGAAAGTGAAAGTAAAACTGTTCCCCTGGGAAGAACTCAACTCGGTAAAAGAAGTAAAAACCGCCTTCGGTTTGAAATAAGCCTTTAAAAAATAATTCGCATTTTACAGGGACAACCAAAAAGTTGTCCCTGTTTTATTTATGTCAACGCGCAATAAAAACATCATCGTTCTGCTGCTGCTCCTTGTTGCGCTGTTACCTTATTACCTGTTATGCTTTTATGCCCTCCCCTTCGCTGATGACTTCTGCTACGGTTGGACCTCCGCCGAAAATATTTCTTTCTTTCAGCGCTTCATGCGTCAATATATGGGTTGTAGTGGCCGTTACATGGCGCATCTGTTTCTTTGCAATCATCCGCTTATAACCGGCCGGCTGCTTTACTACCAACTCGCTTTGCTTATCCCATTGCTTATCCTGCCGCTGGTAATCTTCGCATTTATAAAACGCTGGGTGCAGGGCAATCTTTCTGCCTTTACTATTTCCCTTTTTATCACCCTCTTTTACCTCAGCAACCTGCCACAACTCACCGAAGGCGCTTATTGGTTTACCGGCATTGCTAATTACCAATTAGGCGATATAGCCTTTATCATCCACCTAACGCTGTTAATGGCAGCCTTCCCTTCAACCGGTGCAAAAAAATACATCTTACTCTTTACAGCCGCCTTCTTCCTTATTACCTCCACCGGCTTTAACGAAGAAGCCGCCACCCTCATCCCCGCATTTTATTTATTTGCAATAGCTGTTGCGTACACCAATAAATCTGTACAAAGGCCAATAATATCCGGGCTGTTTGTTGTTTCCCTAATCTGTTCGTTGGTGGTGTTTTTAGCTCCGGGCAACTGGGCGCGCAACAGTATGTTAAATACCCCGCACCTGTTTTTCCATTCGGTGTTTTATGCAGCGTTGCAAACTTTCCGCTTCACAGGCAAATGGGTTTTCTCTGTCCCCCTGCTGGGCCTCAGCCTTATTGTATTGGCTAATCCTCAAACAATAAAAAATACTTTCGCCCTTAATTTCGATTACCGCTTTATTATTGCCCTGCTGTTACTTACTGTTTTCACCGGCGCATTTCTCCCTTATTTCGCCACCGGTATTTTAGGCCAGCATCGCACCATCAACTATGTTTTCTTCTTTTTTATTTTCTGGTGGCTATGGCTGTTGGTTTCCCTCTCTGTAAAATTTTCCCTTCATCAAAAAATGCAGGTAATAACCGGTGGCAGTAACACCTTTGTTATAGCAGTAGCTTGTATAATTGTGATGATGATAACCGGCAATGGCGGTAAAATTATCCGCAGCAAACCCGAAAGTTTCAGGGCTTATTCGAAAGAATTTATGCAGCGGCAGAAGGCTATTATTGCTAATCCCGGCCTGCCTGTTCAACCTTTAAAAAATATGCCCGCTGTTTTTACTATTACTGATACCCGCGCCGACAGCACCTGGTGGGTTGATAAATGCACCAAGTATTTTTATACCGGTACCGCTATCAGGTTGCGGTAATTACCTGACCAGCGTAACGCTTCCTTTCAATACCTTGCTGCCCCGGTTATCCATAAACACTACTTTCATTACATACACAAATACGGCGGGGTCCTGTAATATGCCTTTGTAAGTGCCATCCCATTGGAAACCGGTGTCGTCCGATTCAAATACCTTTTCGCCCCAGCGGTTAAATATCATAATGTTAATGGAATGCACACCAGCCAGGTTCCCAAAAATCTGAAAATAATCATTATTGCCATCTCCATTCGGCGAAAAAGCCGAAGGCGCAAAAATGGTATGGTCCTCAATTACATCTACTGTAACCGTATCGCTGGCTACACAGCCGTTATCATCTGTTCCCACTACGGTATATAAAGTCGTCTGGCCGGGCTGTGCAACCGTATTGGCGCAGGTAGCGCAGGTCAAATCATGGTCCGGTGTCCAGCTAAAGCTGGTGTGTGCCGAATCACTGCTGGTTGAAAATAAATCAGCCGTTTGCCCCATAATAATTGTTCCCCCGCCCGAAGCATGCACCGCAAAATTATTCAGGTTCTCAATAGTAAATAATGTATCAAAGGTGCAGCCATTGGCATCTTCCACCGTTACCCGATAAGTGCCTGCCTGCACACCGGTCAGGTTTTGCGTGGTGGCCCCCGTATTCCATTGGTAGGTGTATGGCGCTGAATTACCGTTAATACTCAAATCCACTTCGCCATGCGCTGCTGCACAAGGCACAGGGCTGGCAATGCCTGTAGCCGAAATTCCAGGGAATGGATTAATTACCCCGTTAGCCACAGCCGTGCAACCATTGGCATCGGTTACGGTTATCCGGTAGCTGCCGGGTGCAAGGTTGGTAATATTATCGGTGGCCGAGTTGTTGCTCCACTGGTAGTTATATGGCTTAGTGCCTCCGGTGGCCAGCGAATTAAGTTCACCGTTGTCTTCACCCGCACAGGCGTTATGCTCAACAGTTACACCCACACTAACCGGTGCCGGCGCCGAAAGTGTAATGGCGCTCAGTTTTGCCTTACAACCCATCCGGTCGGTAACAGTAACACTGTATGCCCCCGGTTGTAACTGGGTAATTACCTGCCCGCTGTTGCCATTATTCCACCTGAAATTATAGGTAGGTGTTCCACCGGTAGCATTCACCTGCGCGCTTCCGTTGCTGGCTGTAAAGCAGGTGGGGTTAACAGTACTGGCTACCAATGAAAGCGAGTCCGGTGCTGTAACGGTCATCGCGCGGGTGGCGGTACATCCATTTGCATCGGTTACGGTTATATTGTATTGCCCCGCGCTCAAGTTTGTTATTACTTGTTGCGCTACGCCATTGTTCCAGCTATACAGATAAGGCGAAGTACCGCCTTGTACCTGTGCCGAAATACTTCCGTTGCTGCCGCCGTAACAGGTTACATTACTTACGGCAGGGTTAACTGTTAAAGCTGTTGCGGGTTGTGTTATACCGGCCTGTGCTATGGCGCTGCAACCGTTATTATCGGTTACGGTAATGCGGTAAGTGCCCGCTTGCAGGCCGGTGGTATTAGGCACATTCAACCCATTGCTCCAGTTGTAATTGTAAGGCATTGTACCACCGCTGGCATTTACAGCAACAGTGCCATTATTGCCGCCATAACAACTTACATTACCGGCGCTGGCATTGGCAGATAAAGGCGATACCGGTTGAACCACACTGGCAGTTAAATTGGTAGTGCAGCCCTTGCTGTCGGTAACAGTAACATGGTAAGTGCCCGCGCTAAGGTTATTGCGTGTTTGTGTGGTAATACCGTTGCCCCAGTTAAAACTATAAGGCAAAGTTCCGCCGCTAACGGCTACAACCGCGCTGCCATTGTTGCCGCCGTAACAGCTAATGCCGCTTATAGTAACACTGGCATTAACAGCAGCATTGGGCTGGGTAACTATGGCTTGTGCAGTAGCAAGGCAACCATGTTGGTCGGTAACGGTATAGCTATAAGTTCCGGCCATAAGGTTATTTCTGCTGGTGTTGGTTGAGCCATTATCCCATGTATAATGGTATGCCGGTGTGCCACCGGTAGCGCTTACTGTAATGCTTCCGGTGCTGTCGCCAAAGCAACTTACACCCGATATAATGGCTGAAGGCATAATAGCCGATGCTGGTTGTGTTATACTCCCCGTTGCGGTAACAGTGCAGTTGTGCGAATCGCTGGCTATTACAAGGTAGTTGCCTGCGGCAAGGTTATTGTTGTTTTGCGTTGAAACACCATTGTTCCATAAATAAGTGTATGGCGCTGTACCGCCCTGTGCATTAACTGCCAGTGCCCCGTTATTTCCGCCAAAGCAGGCCGCGTTATTAATTACCGATACGGTAGCGCTGATGGCCGACACCGGTTGACTGATAGTTGCCGCAACACTGGCCGAGCATCCGTTCGCATCTGTTATAGTTACATGATAACTGCCCGATATAAGGTTATTTCTATCCTCGGTGGTATCGCCGTTGTTCCACCTGAAATAGTAGGGCGTGGTGCCGCCATTAACGGCCAAATCAATACTGCCGTTGTTGCCATTATAACAGCTAACGTTTACTACCGAATTAATACCCGCACTAATAGAAGAAGTCGGTTGTGTAATATTGGCCTGGTTGGTTGCCGTGCAGCCATGTGCATCGGTAACAGTTACATAATAACTTCCCGCTGCAAGGTTATTTCTGTTCTGGGTGGTTATGCCGCTGCCCCAGTTATAGGTGTAAGGCATGGTTCCACCGGTAGCCGATAAGGTAATAGAGCCATTATTCCCGCCATAGCAACTTACATTGCCGGTATTAGAAATACCCGTTGTTAAGGCACTTGCCGGTTGGGTAATATTAGCATTAGCAGTTGCCGAACATCCATTGGCATCAGTAATGCTAACGCTGTAAACTCCCGCCGAAAGACCGCTCCTGTTTTGGGTGGTAATGCCACTACCCCAGTCAAAACTGTAAGGGGCCGTTCCACCACTGGCATTTATAGTAACGGCGCCGTTATTGCCGCCAAAGCAACTCACATTAATGGTAGATGCTACAGAACCATTCAGTACCGATGTGGGTTGTGTTAACACATTACTTACAGTAGTTGAACACCCATTGGCATCGGTTACCGTTACATGGTAATTCCCTGCTGTAAGCCCGGTCCTGTTTTGGGTGGTAATGCCACCGCCCCAGTTAAAGCTATAGGGTGCGGTTCCGCCACTTGCACTTAAATCAATACTTCCGTTATTGCCGCCATAACAACTTACATTAGTGGTTAACGCAACCGCAGCGTTTAACGCCGATACCGGTTGCGCAATAGTAGCATTTGTAGTTGCCTGGCAACCATGCGCATCGGTTACTGTTACAGTATATGTACCGGCGCTAAGGTTATTTCTGTTTTGGGTAGTTACACCATTGCCCCAGTTGAAACTGTAAGCAGTAGTACCGCCACTTACACTTAAGTTTATTGTACCATTGTTTCCGGCATAGCAATTTACATTATTGGTTGATGAAACGGAAACATTAAGTGCCGAAGCCGGTTGTGTTATTGTGGCCGCAGCCTGGGTTGAACAATTATTGGCATCATTTACAGTTACCATATAGCTGCCTGCACTAAGGTTTGTTCTGTTTTGGGTGGTAATGCCGCCGCCCCAGTCAAAACTGTAAGGGGCTGTTCCACCGGTGGCATTTAAATTAACCGCTCCGTTATCGCCGCCATAGCAACTTACATTGGTGGTATTTGAAACCGAAGCCGCAAGGGCCGAGGTTGGTTGCGTAACAGCAGCGCCCGCCGTTGCCGAACACCCATGTGCATCAGTTACGGTAACATGGTAATTCCCTGCTGCAAGGCCGGTCCTGTTTTGGGTGGTAATGCCACCGCCCCAGTTGTAGGTATATGGCAAGGTGCCACCGGTGGCGCTCAAATCAATACTTCCGTTATTACCGCCATAGCAACTTACATTAGTGGTGTTTGAAATTGTTGCATCCAGTGCCGATACCGGTTGTGTAATACTTGCACCGGTGGTAGCGGTGCATCCATTCGCATCAGTTACAGTTACGTTGTAAGTGCCTGCACTAAGGTTATTCCTGTTTTGATTGGTTATGCCATTGCCCCAGTCAAACCCATAAGGCGTGGTACCGCCCAATGCCGATATAATAATTTTCCCGTTGCTCCCACCGTAGCAGCTAACATTTATCAACGAAGAAACTGAAGTTTCAAGTGCCGATGAAGGTTGCGAAACATTTGCACTGAATGTACCGGTGCAGCCATTCGCATCGCTGATAGTTACGGTATAATTGCCTGCGGTAAGGTTGCTGCGGTTCTGTGTTACAATTCCCCCGCCCCAGTTATAAGTATAGGGCGCTGTTCCGCCCGTAGCCGATACATTAATGGCCCCGTTATTCCCGCCAAAACAGCTCACATTGGTATTTGTTCCTCCTGTTGCAATTGCGGCAACCGGTTGCGTAATGCTTACCGATGCCGTAACACTGCATAAATGATTATCGCTTACCACTACACCGTAGTAACCTGCTGTAGCCTGGGTAATAATTCCGGTAGTTCCGCCGTTGTCCCACCGGTAGTTATAAGGTGGTATACCGCCGCTTACCGCCAGTGCCACAGCACCGCTGTTGCTGCCATGGCATAAAACATTAGTTACGGCAGGCGTCACCACTATTTGTGTGGGCTGGGTAAGCTGGTATGTTTTTAAAACATTGCAGCCGTTATCATCTGTTATGGTAACATTGTAGTCACCGCTGCTAAGCCCGGTGCGTTGTTGTGCGGTAAGGCCGCCATCCCATTTAAACACATACGGGGGGGTGCCGCCACTGGCGCTCATATCAATTTCACCATCCTGCCCGTCATAACACGATACATTTTTAAGTGTGGCTGCCGGGTTTATAGTAGCCGGTTGCGTTACACTGGCCTGGGCTGTAATGCTGCACTGGTTTATATCGGTAACCGTAACCCTGTATGTTCCTGAACTTAACGAACTGCGCACTGAGTCGGTATTTCCATCGCTCCACAAATAATTATATGGCGGGGTACCGCCGCTCACCGGCATCGAAATAATACCGCTGTTGTCGCCATGGCACAATACATTATTTACTACGGGGCCGGGGCTTAAAGCAGCCTGCGGCTGGCTAATCGTATCGGCCAATGCAATTTTGCATCCGTTGGCGTCGCTAATCAAAACACTGTAAGCGCCTGCTGCCAGGTTTGTACGGTTTTGGCTGATAATGCCGTCTCCCCAGTTAAAGCTGTAAGGATAGGCGCCGCCGCTTACTGCAATATTTATTCCACCTGTATTCGCCCCAAAACATTTTATATCGGTTGACGCAACAATATTCCCCGCTAAAGCACTGGCAGGTTGTGTAATACTTGCCACTAACTGTGCCGAACATCCGTTGGCATCCTGCACAGTTACAGCATAATTTCCGGTGTAGAGGTTCGTCCTGTTTTGCGTTACTACAGCATCATTCCAGTTAAAAGTATAAGGGCTTGTTCCGCCAGTGGTATTCACGTTAATGGCCCCGGTGCTATCGCCAAAGCATTTCACATTAATAGTGGAAGAAATCGAGGCATTCAGCGCCGAAGCTGGTTGTGTTATGGTAGCCGCTGTAGTAGCCGTGCATCCATTCGCATCCGTAACCGTTACATTGTAACTGCCAGC
>DASZPC010000729.1:0-2191 GCA_035550455.1 Chitinophagales bacterium
AATCATTTTGTTCCACTCCTCCAACTCCTTTAACTGAAGGGTAAGGAAGTTGGTGGATATTTCCTTTGTTTGAATTACCTGGTTGCCATCTACTTTATAGGAAACGGAGAACGAGGCATTATCGGTTTTGTAAGTAACATCTTCGGGTTTATAATCAAGCGAATAACCTTCGGGCAGGTTAATGATGGTGGTGCTTTTTTTGAGGCATTTATACTCTATTTCAAAAGGCAGTTTGCGGTCGGTCATATCCACATTATCAAATATCTCTGCCTTATCAAGGTTCGGGTTGAGGTAGATTTTGTTGCCTACACTTTTTGAATATTCAGCCAGTTCATACTTACCTTTTAAATTAAGCACACTATCCTGCCCGCCAAAACCCTGGTAATCTATTTTTGTGATTTTGCATTTGTTATTGCCGATAGACAGATAGCTTTTCAATTTCTCCTCGCGCTTATCGGGCTGGCTGTAAACGTATTTGTACGACTGATTTATTTTATAATACCCGGTTAGGTGGTCGTCAATTTCGCCCTGTATCAATTTATTATCAGCAAAGTTTACCGTAATTGTTTCGCTTTCCACTGTTTTATCCTGGGGCATAACCGGAATGGTGTAAACCTCGCAGTTGCCGTCGTCCTTCATTATTAAAGCCTCTTTGCCCTGTATAAACTCAGTTACAAAGCCCAGGGGGGTAAATTTGCCTGTGCCGTCAAGCACATAGCGCTTACCGCCTACATCGGCAATACAAATCATGTGGTTATCAATATGCGAGCAGGCCAGTTCGGAATATTTGTAGGGCAGGCTGCGGGTGCCAATGCAGGCATAATATGCTTTAAGCCCCGCTATACGCAGCATTTTAACCAATATGCTGGCCATATCTTTACAATCGCCATAGCGCTTTTTAAAAACATCTTTAGCCTCGCGCGGCACCAGGCCGTTAAGCCCATCTTCAAAAGCCACATAGTTAATATTATCCTGCACCCAGTAATAAATGCGCCTCATTTTTTCCTCATCGGTAGCAGCCCCGGCGGTTATGCTTTTTACCGAATCGGCCAACTGCGGGTCGATATCGTGGTTAATATTTTTTACAAACGACTGGTTCCACTGGCAAAGGCCATCGAGGTCGGGTATCACTTTTTTTGTTTCGCCGTTTATGGTGTATTCGTTGATAGCCACCAACAAGTGCGGCGCGTAATAAGCAAAGCCGGGGGCGCCGTCCTCGCTTTTGTAATTGCGCACGTTTTTAGCCGTCCACCGGTAAATGGTATTCTTGCCTTTCTCCTCTTTTGAAAAACTGACCCAGTTAGAATCGTTATTAAAAAGCCGGTAGTTGATTTTAACCGAGTTTGGACATGTAATGGTGTAGGTAGAATTCATTACCGGCATGTATGAAATAAAATAGAAGGCCGGTATAAAGTGGGGATCCTTCATTACTTCGTTGTAGCTAAGTTTACCTACCGAACCGGGTGTAACACCGGGGAAAATGAAGTTTATCTCCTTTAGGTCATCGTAAAAAATATTGGCATCAACATTATCTGCCGTACTAAAATCAGAGACTTTCAGTTCTTTGTATTTGCCATTGTTGTTAACATAGGTGCTGGCCTGCAAATCGTTAATATCGGAAAAATAAGAGTGGTAAACTTCGTATTTGCGGTAAAAATCAGATTGGTCGGTTGGAAAATAAACCTGCTCATCTACCGCCGCCGAAATTTTAAGGTCGCCCTTATCATAATCAATGGTAAGGTCCATATTCTTTTGCAGGAAAATAGCATCGGCATCGGGAAAAGCCGCCCGGGCTTCGTCCAGTTGTTTTTTATCAACCGGGCCACCGGCATACAAACAGCCCATAAGCCCCAGTAAACCCACAAAAAGAAAGCACCTTTTTACCATATACTTTTATTTAGCCCCCAACAACACATCGTAATAGTACGTATTTTCCTGTTTTAATTTTCCTGCCTCATAAATTTTATATGGGCCATTGAGGGCGCCGTAATAATAAGTTTCCTCGCGCTGCAACAGCCCGTTCTTATCGTAATATTTACAAACGCCGTTCAATTCGTCGTATTGCATGTTTTCTTCGCTTTCCAATTTACCATCTGCATAGTAATGCACCTGCTTGCCGGTTTGGTCGCCCTCATCATAATTATCGGCCCATTGTAATTTACCGGTGGGGTAATAGTAATTCGTTGCCCCC
>DASZPC010000730.1:0-3132 GCA_035550455.1 Chitinophagales bacterium
ATTGAAACTTTGAAAGAACTTGGGGCAGAAGTTACCTGGAGTTCATGTAACATCTTCTCAACCCAAGACCATGCCGCTGCCGCCATCGCAGCCGCTAATATCCCGGTTTATGCCTGGAAAGGGATGAACAATGAAGAATTCGACTGGTGTATTGAGCAAACCCTGTTTGCTTTTGAAGGCGGAAAGGCTTTGAATATGATACTGGATGATGGTGGCGACCTTACTAATATGGTATTTGATAAATATCCTGAACTGGTACAGGGTATCCGTGGAATATCAGAAGAAACCACCACTGGTGTTCACCGTTTGTATGAGCGCGAAAAGAACGGTACCTTGTTATTGCCCGCAATAAATGTAAACGACTCGGTTACTAAATCGAAATTTGATAATAAATATGGCTGCCGCGAATCGTTAGTTGATGCTTTGCGCCGTGCTACCGACCTGATGATGGCCGGTAAGGTGGCCGTAGTGGCCGGTTACGGCGATGTTGGA
Organism: Chitinophagales bacterium; assembly: GCA_035550455.1. Taxonomy (GTDB): domain Bacteria; phylum Bacteroidota; class Bacteroidia; order Chitinophagales; family LD1; genus Bog-950. The sequence continues at coordinate 493 of DASZPC010000730.1, forward strand.
AAGGGTTCAGCAGAATCGCTGAGCAGCGCTGGTGTTCGGGTAATTGTTACCGAAATTGACCCTATTTGCGCCCTACAGGCTGCTATGGAAGGTTATGAAGTAAAGAAAATGGATACTGCTATAAAGGAGGCCGATATTATTGTAACGGCTACCGGCAACTGCGATATTATACTTGACCGCCATTTTAAAGCCATGAAACACAATGCAGTGGTTTGCAACATTGGCCACTTTGATAATGAAATTGACATGGCCTGGTTAAATACCAACTATGGCACAACTAAAGATACCATTAAGCCACAGGTAGATAAATACACGGTTGACGGTAAGGATATTATCGTTTTAGCTGAAGGCCGCCTGGTTAACCTGGGCTGTGCCACAGGCCATCCATCGTTTGTAATGAGTAATTCGTTTACCAACCAAACATTGGCACAACTCGAACTTTGGCAACATGCCGAACGCTACGAAAACCGCGTTTACACCCTGCCTAAACACCTTGATGAGTTGGTGGCTAAATTACACCTCGAAAAAATAGGTGTTGAACTGGAAGAGCTGAACGAGAAGCAAGCCAGTTATATCGGTGTTAAAAAGGCAGGCCCTTTCAAACCAGAGCACTATCGCTACTAAAAGAATAGGCAAAGTGCAATAAGCAGTTTGCAATTAGTATAAAGAGGCAATCCAGATGGATTGCCTCTTTGTTTATAGGTTCAAACCAATTTTTACCATATTTGGTTTATGGTTCGCCTTTCGGTCAATATCAATAAGATTGCTTTGTTGCGCAATGCGCGTGGAAGTAACATCCCCGACCTGTTGCAATTTGCGGCAGACTGTGAGCGTTTTGGCGCGCAGGGAATTACAGTGCATCCGAGGCCCGATGAAAGGCATATCCGCCGAACCGATGTTTATGATTTAAAGAAAATTGTAACTACTGAATTTAATATTGAAGGCTACCCTACCGATGACTTTCTAAAAATGGTGTGCGAGGTAAAACCCGACCAATGCACTTTAGTTCCAGATGAACCTGGCCAATTGACTTCAGATCACGGTTGGGATACCATAAACCGGCAAACTTTTTTAAAAGAGGTAATTGCTAAGCTGAAAGGTGAAGGTATAAGGGTGTCACTTTTTATTGACCCTGTAAACGAATTGATAACGGCCGCTAAAACAGCCGGCGCCGATAGGGTTGAGTTTTACACCGGCCCTTATGCACACAATTTTTATCATGATAAAACCGCTGCCATCAAAGGTTTTACCGCTGCTGCTGAATATTGTAACCAAACCGTCATAGGCATTAATGCAGGGCACGATTTAAATCTGGATAACCTGCAATATTTTAAACAGCACACACCTGGCTTGTTAGAAGTTTCCATTGGCCATGCTTTAGTGCGCGATTGTTTGTATTTTGGCCTTGAAAACACAATTCAGTTATACCTTCGGCAGTTAGCATAGGTATATGGGTATTTTCAAACGCATATTTGGTTTTATATGGGCTATATGGGGCGCCATGTGGTTTATGGTTGTTATTACCATTTTTACCCCCATTTACGCTGTAATATTTGCCCTCTTTGGCAAAAAATATTCCATGAATTGTGTTTGGATAAACACGCACTATCTTAGTCCCTTTTTAATGGCTATGTGCCTTATACGACGTAAAGAATTTGGTAAGGAAAAAATACGAACCGATATTCCTTATGTTTTTGTGTCGAACCATCTTTCGCAGGTTGATATTATTACTTCAGGTTCTTCGGTTCCTCAACCTGTAAGGTTTTTGGCTAAATCTGAAATCAAAAAAATACCTCTTTTTGGTTCTATGACTAAAATGCTGGCAATAATGGTTGATAGAAAAAGTAAGGAAAGCAGGGAAAAGTCAATGATATACATGATGGAAGAATTGCGTCGGGGCAATAGCATTTTTATTTATCCTGAAGGTACACGCAACCGTACCGAACAGCCATTAAAGGAATTTAAAGATGGCGCATTTAAGCTTGCTATTATGGCGCAGGCGCCTGTTGCTGTACAAACCCTGATAGGCACAAAGAAGGTAAACAACCCGGTTGGCATACAACTATACCCAGGCACTGTTGAGGTTTATTGGGGCGACCCGATAGAAACAACAGGGATGACAGATGATGATTTACCCCGCCTGAAAGAATTGGTTAGAACTGAAATGCTAAAGCACCTGCTTGCTTAAACCAGATATTGATGGGGCCTTCTTACTTAGAAACCACCAACTGCTCTGATTTTTCAGTATTTCCTACGCGGATGTTTACCGTATAAATGCCGTTGGCAAGTTCGCTTACATCTATATTTAGCTTGTTGGGGCTTAGAATACTGTACGGTGCATTTACTTTCTGGCCTATTGTGTTATAGATGTTTACGTACGGGGTATATTTATTATCATTTTCAAAATATACAGCTACAATGCCCGATGCGGGGTTAGGGTATATTTTGAAATCTGGCTTATCAGCAACTTGTTTAATGCCAGTGCTATTGGGGTCTACCAGCCATGACTTTCCATCTAAATTCCACGATGGTTGTGTGCCGGGGTTAATGCCCGTATCGTATATAAGATGGTGCAGGGCTGTTACAGCTACATCGGTATGCACCGGTGTTTGGTGTAAAATGGTGGTGTCAACAGAATTT